>JAUWAH010000366.1 GCA_030602145.1 Desulfobulbus sp. | reverse complement strand
CCGGGCGATCACCGCCGGACCAAAACCGTCGTCGCCGAGCAGGTCGTTGCCGCAACCGAGGATGACCACCGGCGAAGGGCGATCCGAAAGATGCATGTTGTGCGAGATGTGCATGGCCCAATCACTATGCCATTATTGGCGGTGAATGTGCAAGGGAAATGTCCTCCCGGTCAGATCTGGCGGGACAAACCGCCAATGAACGGAGGGTTCATTTCGCCGATCCCCAGGAGGGCGCAGATGGTTCAGCAGGATATGTATCGGGTGATCGTCGATTCGCTGTCCACCCATGTGGCGGTGCTCGACGAGCAGGGCATCATCGTCGAAACCAACCGCGCCTGGCAGCAGTTCGCCAGGGACAACGGCATGCGCGACCCGGTCGACAGCGTCGGCTTCAACTATCTGGCCATTTGTGACGCCGATCCGCGTCCCGACGGCGACAGTCGCCTGATCGCCAGGGCCATCCGCAGGGTCATCGCTGGCGACATCGAGGAATTTCTCACCCAGTACCCCTGCCATTCGCCCACCGAAAAACGATGGTTCAGTCTCCGCGTGGTTCCCTACCGCGACCTCCAAAGCCGGATGGTGATCGTCACCCATGATAATATCACCCCGATCATGCTGGCCCAGGAACAACTGCGGCACCAGGAGGAGGAACTGCACCGCAAAACCGAGCAGCTCGAGGAAACCAACATCGCCCTCAAGGTCCTGCTCGACCACCGCCAGCGCGACCGCGAGCAGTTGGAGGAGCGGATCGTGGCCAATATCCGCGAACTGGTACTCCCCTACTTGGAGAAGCTGGCCACCGGTCAACTGGATCAACGGCAGCGCACCCTGCTCGACATAGCCGTCAACCACCTCAACGACATCATCTCGCCTTTTCTCAGCCGCCTTGCCGCCATCAACCTGCTGCTGACTCCCCAGGAGATCGAGGTGGCGGCCATGGTCCGCCAGGGAAAAAGCAGCCAGGAAATTGCCGACGCCATCGGGGTCTCGCTGGCCACGGTCAGCTTTCATCGCAAGAAACTGCGCCGAAAATTGGGATTGAGCCATGGCGGTGCCAACCTGCGCACCTATCTGCTCAGCCTGCAATAAACTTTTTGATGGGGTGACCGCCCCGGACCCGACTCTCCGGACCCGCTTCCCTGTTGCCAGTCGGTGGATATGGTGCTATGAATCAAGAATCCCTCCCAATTGCCAATGACCGGAGCCGCCATGAACATCAGGGAACAACTGGCCATTCCCCGGCAGCAGCCGCGTGAACTCAATCCCCAGGAACGGATCGACAACTTCGACGAAGTGTCCAAAGGGTTTGATGAGCCGACCGCCCTCATCGAGGCGCAGCGCTGCCTGCAATGTCGCAAGCCGCTCTGCGTCATGGGCTGCCCCATCGGCAACGACATCCCCCGCTTCATTGCCCAGCTCAGGGAACGTCAGTTCGAACAGGCCTACTGGACCATCCGTGAAACGAGTTCCATGCCGTCAATCTGCGGTCGGGTCTGTCCCCACGAATTCCAGTGCGAGGGGGCCTGTATCCGCGCCAAGAAGGATCAACCGGTGGCCATTGGTCTTCTGGAACGTTTTCTGGCTGACTGGATGATCATCAACGGTAAGAACCTCACCCCGCGCTGCGCCCCCAAAAACGGCATCAAGGTGGCGGTGATCGGCTCGGGACCTGCCGGCATCACCGTGGCCCACTCCCTGGCCCACAAGGGGTACAGTTGCACGGTGTTCGAATCCCTGCCGGTCTTCGGCGGTATGCTCAGTGTCGGCATTCCCAACTACCGGCTGCCGCGCAACATCATCGGCGCCGAACTCTATGCCTTGCAGCAGTGCGGAGTCAACGTCAAGACCGGCATTGTCGTCGGCCACGACGTGACCCTATCGGAACTGCGCGACCAGGGATATGCCGCCGTCTTTCTGGGTATCGGCGCCTACGAGAGTCGTCGGCTCGGTTTGGAGGGGGAGTCGGACACTGCCGGGGTGATGTCCGGTATCGAGTACCTGGGTCAGGTGCTCACCGGCCGAGAAATCGCCCTTGGCGATCGGGTGGTGGTGGTGGGCGGCGGCAACGTGGCCATCGACGTGGCCCGGGTAGCACTGCGCTCCGGCTGGCGCGAGATCACCATTGTCTATCGCCGCACCCGCGAGGAAATGCCTGCCTCGGTGGTGGAAATCAATCACGTCGAGGAAGAGGGGGTCCGCCTGATCTTTCTGGCCGCTCCCGTTCGCATTCTTCGCGACAACGATCGATTGGTCGGGGTCGAATGCATCCGCATGCAACCCGGAGAACCCGACCGGTCCGGTCGCCGACGACCGATGGCTGTCGAGGGCTCGCACTTTCTCCTGCCCGCCGACGCCCTCATCGCCGCGGTCGGCCAAAAGGTTATCCCGGTGCACGATGAGACCGTACCGGTGGCCGTGACCCCCCAGGGCACTTACGTGGTTGATCCGGTCACCCTGCAAACCAGCGTCGAATGGATCTTTGCCGGCGGTGATACCGTCCTGGGTCCGCAAACGGTCGCCAAGGCTGTCTGCCAGGGGCTGGATGCCGCCGAGTCCATGCACCGCTACCTGCAGGGCCTGTTCTGAACAACCTGCACGGCGGTCGGACCACATTGGCCGGTCACAACGAACATCAAAAGGTCTGTACTTCGGCATGGCAACACCCCAGAAACCGGCACCGTTCGCGGAAAACCCTCGCCGCCCTGCCCCGCCTCAACTGTAGGCTTCGCTGAACACCCGGGAGGTGGGGCAGTGCCTGTCGAGGAGCAGGGTCATGTCGGTGATCATGGTTCTGGAGCCGCAGAGATAGAAATCGTAGTTCCCGGGCTGGAGATGCCGCTCAACGAACCCGGTGACCCGCCCCCGGAACAACTCGGGCAGGTCGCCCCCATCCGGTGCCTCGGAGACACAGGGGATGTAGCGGGAGGCGACAGAGGCGAGGTGCTCACGGAAAAACAGACCCGAAAGGTTCCTCGCCCCCTGGATCAGGATAAACCCGGTGACGCCGGCGGCGGCCATGGCCTCAAAGGGCGCAATTCCCACCCCTGTGGCCACGAAGACCACCGGCCGGCCGGCTGAGCGATAGGTCAGATAGCCCTTGGCCCTGCCCATGTCGAGGACGGTCCCCATGGCCATTCCGGCCAGGGCATTGCTTAACCTGCCCACCTCGAGCCGTTTGACCAGAAACCGCAGGACCGACGCATCCGGAGGCGTCAACAGGGTGTATTCACGCTCCTCGCCACCATGACGTAAAACAACGTGCTGGCCGGCAACAAAGGTGAAGCCGGCGGGACGGGAGCAGGTCAAAACGAAGGCATCCTGGTTGAGCCACTGTCTTTCCAGGACGGTAACCGGCTGGATGGCCAACACTGGATCGGTCATTTTTTCCAGGTCTTGTCGGCGGATCCCAACGCCTGATTCAGATAGCGGGCGAGGACGAAGAGATAGTCGGACAACCGATTAAGATACACCTGGATGGCCGCCAATTCACTTCCCCCGCCGTTGATGGTC
>JAUWAH010000157.1 GCA_030602145.1 Desulfobulbus sp. | reverse complement strand
CCCCTGATTACTCAGACGCCGCTCCCTTGAACTACCGGAGTGAACGGACAACTCCCCGGACGGGACTTTAACCCGCATGATATTAGGTTGTTACTGCGTACGGTCAGACCCCTAATCTGCTGGCCTGGTTTTACGTGTGCGCCATCGCGGCGCCCATGCTGTTCGCCGGGACGCTGTTCGTCCACTGGTGCGTGCAGTTCGGTGCCGGGGTCGCCTGGCTGGCGGCGGGCGGCTTGGTGCTCTTCCTGGGCATCATCGCTGGCCTGGTCCACAGCAAGTCCCCCAATCCGGCTCTCCGGGGGGAGTTGGTGGACGCCGGAATGGACCACACCCGGGGAATCTGAGTCACAACCATCATTCCTTGGATGCAAGGGCTCGAACGGATCCGCCCGGTTGGCCGGAGTTCCCCTGCCAAAACAAAACGGCCCCCGACTGCGGAAGCGATCGGGGGCCGTCTTTTTACGCAGTGGTTTTCAAATCAGAACGGCCGCAATACCCAGATACCGCAGGGGCAGGTGTCGGCGCAAAAACCGCAGGCAATGCATTTGTCGTCGTCGGAGACATACTCGTAATCCACCCCGTCCTGGCCGGGGGCGATCTCTCGCCGGAAGATGGCCCCGGTGGGGCAGATGGTCTCGCAGAGATGGCAATCGCGGCAGGAGCCGCAGCTCAGACAGCGGGCTGCCTGCTGATCCTCAGTGGCACCGCGGTCGACGACCGGATCGTAATGGGCCAGGGTCAGATCCTCGTAGTTGATCAGCCGCTGCCGGAAGGGCATCCAGGGTTCCCCCTTGATGGTGGCGAGCAAAAATTCTGCCGTCCGCTTGCCGGCCCCCAGGGCATTGGTGGCCAAACCGGGCCGCTCGACATCTCCCACCGCCAGGATTTTGGCATCGCTGGTCCGGCCGGCTTCGTCGGTCTTGATCCAGGATGCACCGGCCACCTTGACCAGTTCCACCGATTCCGGCAGGAAGGGCAGGCTGGGAATGTCGCCGATGGAGATGATCACCGTCTGGGCGGGCAACACGGTGCCGTCGGCACCGACCACACCCTCGGCGGTGACCTCGCGGGTCATGAACGGCCACTTGAAGGTGGCGCCCAAAGCCTCGGCGGCGTCCCGCTCCTTGCCAAAGGCCAGCGGCTTCTGGATATCGACCAGGGTCACCTGATCGGCGCCCAGACGATACGCCTCGGCAGCAACATCGCAGCCGACGTTGCCGGCACCGATGACCACCACCTGTTTGCCGGTGGCCATGGGCTGGTCACTCTTAGCCGCCTTGAGGTATTCCAGCGCCGGAATGACCCGTTCATGACCGGGAAAGCCGAGGGTTCGGGGCTGGTGAGTGCCCACCGCCACCACTACGTAGTCGAATTCTTTTTTAAGCTCCTCCACCCGGTCCCTGCTGAGGGTGACACCCAGGGAAACCTGCAGGTTCCTGGTTTTAAGGAACCGGTCGATCTCAACATCCCAAACCGCCCGGGAAAGCCGCTCCCAGGGGATGGTCTGGGCCAGTTTGCCGCCCAGCTTGTCATCGCGCTCGAAGATGTGCGCCTCGACTCCGTTCAAGGCCAGGTGCCAGGCCACGGCCATGCCGGCCGGACCGCCGCCGATGATCGCCACCTTGGTGCCGATGGGCGGTTTCGCCACCGGCGGCTCCACCGCCTGGACCGAGCGGCCAAGCACCGAGGCGTCGATGGAATAGTCGATCTTTTCGCGGGAGCAGTTCTGAATGCAGAGGTTGGGGCAAATGGTGCCGCAGACCGAGGCCGGCAGCGGCGTGTAGCGCAGCAGCATCTCGTAGGCCTCGTCGGTGCGGCCTTCCCGGATCATCCGCAGCCGATCGATGGTGGGGATGTGGATGGGACAGAAAAAGGTACAGGGCGCAGCCGCATCTCGATTGGCCCAAAAGGGCTTTTTGCGGCGGAACTCTCCGGTCTCGATCATGCCGATCAGGGTACGTTCCAATCCGGGGGCGATGTCGCGCAGGGGATCGCCGCCGCCAAATCCCTGATCCCAGATCCGGCGGCGGAACTCGGCCATCGGCATGGGACCGGAAAACATCAGGGCCCGCTCCTGGGGCGTGATGGCGGCCAGCACGTTCCAATCGCCGCGCACCGACAGCAGGGGCAGGAGTTCGGCCCGCTCGATCTTCTCAAGATACTCGGGCAGTCGTTCGATCAGCCACTGCCACTCTTCGTCGTTGGGCGGTCCCAGCTTGGCGTTGGTGGTGGAGTAGGAGCCGTCGGTCGTCCCCCGGTAATAGATCCTGCCGCCAACCATGCCGACACAGGGCCGGTAGCCGAGCACGTTGCCGGGATTCTTGGCATCCACGCCACAGACCACGCCGATACCGCCGCAGTTGAATTCGGCGAAGGTGTCACCCACCGAGCCGAGTACCCACATCTGGGGCCGATCGTAATCCGGGTTCCACTTGGTCATGGTCAGGCCGCGGGCGCCGATGGAACCACCGATCATCACCCGGCCGCCGGCCATGGCGTTGCAGACGCCGTTGGTGGCATCACCTTTGACGATGATGTCGGCGCCGATGTTGAGGTAGCCGACGTCGTCCGAGGCCGCTCCCTCGCAGATGATGGTGGCACCGGCCATGCCCATGCAGCCCAGACGCTGGCCGGCCGGCCCCTTGATCCGAATGGTCAGCGGCCGCTCGGGCGAACCCAGCCGGAGGCCGATGTTATGCTGACCATAGGATTCGAGGATCAGTTCGTCGGCCTCGGCCGCCGCGGCCCGAACCGCTTCCTCAAAGTTCTTGGATGAAATCCGCTGGTTGTTGGCGTCCCGGCCATGGACGGTGCGCAGGGTAGGTGTCGTGTCGCTCATAGTGCAAATATCCTGTTATGAAACCCGCCTCAGCAGATGTAGTTGATCTGCAGCCGTTCCGCGATGGCCTTATCGTCGATGCCTAGGGCGTCGGACATGCCGATGGGCAGGCTCTGGGAACGGCCGAGCGGCGCCATGATCTTCTTGATCTCGGTGCGAATGGTCATGAAGACATCGACCACCCGCTGGGCGACATCGTCCGGATCGAGCCGGCGGTAGAGCTTGCCGTTCTGACTGGTGATGCCCTTGGGGCAAATCCCGACGTTGCAGACATTACAGCGCCCCATCTCGTTGCCCAGGCAGCCGGCGGTCGCCTGCATGATGTACTTGCCGATATGGACACCGGAGGCGCCGAGCATGATGAGGGCCATGCCGTTCTGGGTGACGTTGCCGTTCTTGCCGATGCCGCCGGCGGCGAACAACGGGATCTCGTTCTGCCGCCCCTGGCGGACCAGATCGAGGTAGCACTCGCGCAGGTTGGAGGCGATCGGGTGGCCGGTGGCGTCCATGCTCACATTGTAGGCGGCGCCGGTGCCGCCGTCGATGCCGTCGATCAAGAGGCCGCCGGCATAGGGGTTGCGCACCAGGTTGTTCAACACCGATTTGGCCGAGGTCGATCCGGAGATCTTCGGATAGACCGGCACCCGGAAGCCGAAGGCCATGGACATGGTCTGGATCATTTTCATGACGCTCTCCTCGATGGAGTAGAGCGTCTGATGGACCGGCGGCGACGGCAGATCGACGCCCTCGGGCACGCCCCGCAGCCGGGCTATCAGCTTGCTGACCTTGAACCACATCAACAACCCGCCGTCGCCGGGCTTGGCGCCCTGACCGTACTTGATCTCGATGGCCGCCGGATCGCACTGCATCTCGGGAATGGCGCGGATGATCTCATCCCAGCCAAAGTAGCCGGAGGCGATTTGGAGGATGATGTATTTCAGAAACGGGCTCTTCAGCACCCAGGGCGGACAGCCGCCCTCGCCGGTGGCCATGACCACCGGAATGCCCAGCACCTCGTTGCAGTAGGCCACGCCCTGCAGGAGGCCCAGCCACATGTTGGGCGAGAGCGCCCCAAACGACATCGAGCCGATCACAAACGGGAAGATCTCGCGGGTCGGCGGGATCCACTCGCCGGCCAGCTTGCGGCGCAGGAACTCCTCCGGCGGCAGCACCCGGCCGAGGATGGTGTTAATATTGAACTCGTGCCGGCCGGCATCCAGGGCGGGGTCGGTGAGCATCGAGATGCGGCCGAACGAAATCCGATCGAGCACGGTCTTGCCGACGGCGTTGCGGCGGCCGCCGCGCTTGTAGGCTTCGCCCTTCTGGTTGAGGTGAAAGACGGAGCGATGCTCATTGTCGTTGACATGCGGTCCGATGGCCTCGTTGGGGCAGACCGAGGCGCACATGCCGCAGCCGATGCACCGCTTGTCGATGGCCGTGTTCTGCCGGATGCCGGTGAAATGACGGTAGTCATTGCCCCGCTTCTTCTGAAGGACGTCCAGTTTGGGCAACCGCTGCCGGAAGTAGGACAGCGAAATAGCCCCCACCGGACAGACAGCGGTACAGCGGCCACAGAGGGTGCAGCGATCCTCCCGGTGCTCGATGATCCAGGGAAGATCGTGGTAGGTCAGGCTGCCTGGGGAAGTGTAAATTGATCGAACTGAGACCATACTATACGTTCCTTGCGTTCGGGTGGAATGATAACGGTGTGCTCACGCATGGGCTGGAAATCAAGGGAGGGGTCGCGGTCCGGCACCATGGCATCGACGCCGCACATCTCCGAGGCGATGGCCCAGGCTCCGGGGCGGCCGCCGACCGTGGCCGGCCGCATCTTTTTTTGATCCATCACCAGCATGCAGGTTTCGTCGGGCAGGGTGGCGATGACCGCGTTGGGACCGTCGATGATCAGCCGGCGGCAGGCGGTACGCAGCCCTTTGAGAAAATCGCCGTTGGGGTGCGCGTCCAACTCCTCGGTCTTGAGCGGTGTGATGACGTGCTTGTACAGCTCCAGCGGCAGCTTCAGCTTCTTGGTTGCATAATGGAGAATGTGGGTAAAGGTCTCGGAATCGGAGTGGTAGCCGATATAGCCGGGAATATTCTTGCCCAGAAGCCATTCCTTGATCGGCACGAAGGCGGTGTTCTCGCCGTTGGTCATGCTGGCTATGCCCTGGATGAAGAAGGGATGGCAGGCGTACAGATTGATACCGTAGTTGGTGTTCTGCCGTCCCTGGGCCATGACCACCCGGGCCCGGAGCCGGCCGTCGGCGAGTCCCAGGGCGTCGCCGACCTCCAGCGGCCAGCCGACCTCCTTGATCATCACCACGTCGCGGTAAAGTGAGAAGATGGTGATGTCGCCGCCATGGGCGTCGCCGTCCCGGCGGATGGCCAGCCGAACCTGGAGCAGCCGGTCGTCGATTTCATCTCCGCTCAGCGAGGACCAGGCATCGGGCATCTTGTAGGCGCGGATCATATAGTTGAACCGGTCCTTGGCTTCGATCAGATCGGGGCGCCGATCGAACTCATGGACATATTTGACCTGAAACCCCTGGCTGCCCATCCAGTCGGTCAGCCGATGGAAGGCGGCCTCGGTGTGGGCGATGCCGGAAAGGACGACATGGTGGGGCTTGAGCTTGAATTCCTCGAATTCGACGCCGCGCAGCAACAGGCCGAGACCACTGCCGTCGTAGCCCTCCTGCATGGCCTCCATGGCGGTCAGGACTTCATAAGGGGAAAAGGGGATGTCAGCGCTTTTGAGAGCTAATCGGCACATGAACGGCTCCTGGTAATCGATCGCGGGGAAGGACAGGGCTACCGCGGCATATTATTACAAATTTGTACACTTTATTACAACTTTGTAAAAACAAATCACAAAAATGACAATGACCGCAGGAGAAAGCTTTTACAGAAAAGGAAAATGATTGTCAAGGGCAAAGGCCCCGATGGAAAAGCGGAAGACCGCCGCCGTTGCCGCGGGCCGAGGGTCACACAGGATGGAGGGGTGGTTTTACTTGCCGAGAACGTTGGTGAGATCCTTGGCCTTATCGATGGTTTCCTTGACCTCGGTGATCTCCTTGACCATCGGCAGGCTTTTTTGCAGGTCCGTCTTGGCCTCCTCGACCTCGCCCAGCCCTTTTTTGAAGGAACCGATGGCCTTGCCCAATCCGGCCCCGATCTCCGGCAGTTTTTTACCGCCGAAGAGGACAAAGGCAATCACCAGAATAACAATCACTTC
>JAUWAH010000094.1 GCA_030602145.1 Desulfobulbus sp. | reverse complement strand
TCTCGGCCATCATCCGCGGCCGGATCATCCCCGCCACCCTGGAGTTCATGGACGCCGCCGCCATCGACTGCGTGCGCAGGGCCACCGTGCTCGACTTGCCCCAGGCGTGTCGGGCGGTGCTGATCATCGAGGTCGACGGTGACCGGGAGGTGCTCGACCGCCAGGGTGACAGGATCCTTTCGATCATCCGCCCCCTGGACCTGCTGGAAGCCCGGATCGCGGCAACCGCCGAGGAATCCGAGGCCATCTGGCAGGTGCGGCGCAGCGTCAGTCCCAGCCTGCGCAGTCTCAACCCCCACAAGTTCAATGAGGACATCGTCGTGCCCCGCTCGCGGGTGCCGGAGATGATCCGCGCCCTGGAGGCCATGACAAAACGGTACGGCGTGCCTATTGTCAACTTTGGCCATGCCGGTGACGGCAACATCCATGTCAATGTCATGGTCGACTTGAACCAACCGGGGATGGCCGCCACCGTGGAGCTGGTGCTGACCGAGATCTTTCGCACCACCGTGGCTCTGGGCGGTTCGGTGAGCGGTGAGCACGGCATCGGCACGGCCAAGGCCGCCTTTCTCGGCCTGGAGGTGGACCCGCCGACCCTGGCGGTCATGCGGGCGATTAAACAGGCCCTTGATCCCAACAATATCATGAATCCGGGCAAAATCTTCGCGACCGAGGCCCCACAGACATTGCCGGCCACCGAGCCCCACCCTTCCTGAAACACCCCATGGACGACCCCAAGCCCCTCGAATCCTTTGCCGACGAAATCGCCCAGTGCGTTCGCTGCGGCGCCTGCCAGGCGCACTGCCCGGTGTATGCGCAAACCGGCCGTGAGGGGTCCGTCGCCCGGGGCAAGATCGTGCTGGCCGCGGCGGTGCTGGCCGGCGAGACCGGGCTGGACCAGCGGTTGGGCGAGGAGATCGGCCTCTGCCTGCTCTGCGGCTCATGCGTGGTCAAATGCCCCAACCGGGTCCCCACCGACGCCATCGTCGCCGCCCTGCGGCGCCGCATTGTCAAGCAACAGGGGCTGTCAACCCTCGGCAAGGGGGTGGCCGCCCTCACCGGATCGAAAACCCTGCTCCGCACCGTGCTCAAGGGTGCCGATCTGCTGGCCCCCCTGGTGTTCAAGTCCATCCCCGCCGCCAGCGGCCTGCACCTGCGCTTTGCCCCGGAAGCCCTCAAGGGGCGCAGCCTGCCGCCACTGCCCGAACGCACCCTCTTTGCCAGGGTCCCCGAATTCCTGCCCGGCGAGGAGGACAAACCGGTGGTCGGCATCTTTGCCGGCTGCGGCCTGACCTATCTCTACCCGCAGGCCGGGGAGATCCTGGTGCGGCTGCCCAACCGCCTGGGCTTTTCGGTGTTTGTCCCCAAAGAGCAGGGCTGCTGCGGCATGCCGGCGCTCTCCTCGGGCAACGGGCCGCTGATCGGCAAGCTCAGCCAGGTCAATGCCGAGGCCTTCGCCGGCCGCCCACTCGACTGCGTCCTCACCGGGTGCGCCTCCTGCCGGGCCATGCTCGCCGGCCATGGTGGTTCAGCCAGGGCGGGACTGGGCGCCGACCTGATCGACATCCATGTCTTTCTCGTCCGGCAGGGATTGGTGGAGCGGCTGGCAGCGCAACCGAAACGCCCCGATCCCATTCGGGTCACCTATCACGACCCCTGCCATCTGCGCACCATGGGTATCGTCCGGGAACCCCGGGCGCTGCTGCGGGCCCTGCCCCAGGTCGAATTGATCGAGATGGAGGATGCCGGCCTCTGTTGCGGACTGGGTGGGACATTCACCGCCGCCCATCCCGATTTGAGCCGGGCCATCGGCGACCGCAAGGTTGCATCGATCCGGGCCGCCAACCCGGAGGTGATCGCCACCGGCTGCCCCGGCTGCATCCTCCAGCTCCAGGACATCGTCGACCGGGCCGGCCTGGACGTCCGGGTCGTTCACACCCTGGAATTGATCGAGGCGGGGCTCGATGAGCCAAAGCCATGAGCGATCTGCGCGCCATCAGCCTGCGCTACGGCAGCGACCACCTTGCGTGCACGGTTCCTACCGATGCTGACCTGCTCGAAGTTCGCGAACCGGTGGTTTCGATCAGCCACGCCTCCTTCCGCACCGAGGTCCACCAACTCCTCGACCCAATGCCGTCGTCGGGTCCCATCGCCATCGTGGTGGCCGACAAAACCCGGCTCTGCGACTATCCCACCATCCTGTCCTGGTTGATCGAAGCCCTTGTGGAGCACGGCGCGGATCGTTCCAGGATCCTGTTCTATATCGCCTACGGCAATCATGTTCGACAGAGCGAGGCCGAATCACAAGCCGCCTACGGCCCGATCTATGCCGCCTACCCTTTCATTCACCACCGCAGCAGCGAACCGACCCGATTCGTCGAACTGGGCCAAACCCGTCGGTCCACCCCGGTGCGGGTGCGCGAAGATCTGCTTGGAGCCGGCCTGATCATCACCGTGGGTGCCATCTCCCACCACTATTTCGCCGGATTCGGCGGCGGCCGCAAACTTCTGTTTCCAGGGCTGGGTGAACAGAAGGCGATCTACGCCAATCACCGCCTCTTTCTCGATCAACAAGACGCCACCCTCGCCCGCGCCTGCCGCCCGGGCCGACTCAAGGACAATCCGCTGGCCGAAGACCTGGCCGAAATCCACCAACTGCTGCCGCCCTACCGATCCATCCATGGCCTGCTCGACAGTCGAGGCGCGGTGGCGGCCCTGCGTTTTGGCCGCAGTTATGAAGATTTTCTTGCCGCTTGCGCCGCGCACGACGTCTGCTTTCGGGTCAACTCCGACAAGCGCTACGACTTGGTGCTCGCTTCGGCGGGCGGTTTTCCCAAGGACATCAATTTTATCCAGAGCCACAAGGCCATCGACAACGCCTCCGCCTTTGTCCGCGACGGGGGTACCCTGATCCTGTTGGCCGAATGCGGCGACGGCATCGGCTCCGACACCTTTCTGCCGTACTTTGCCATGGGTGGCAGGCCAGCGGCTTTCGCCCGTCTCGCCACCAACTATAGCGGCAACGGCGGTACGGCCCTGGCCATGATGGTCAAAACCGAACGGATTCGCATTGCCCTGGTCACGGCCCTGGATGACGACATCTGCCGCCGCATCGGTATCCGCCGCATCGGTCTCGACGAGGCAACCTGCATGACCAAAGCTGCACCGGAGGTGGCGGTTATTGCCAACGCTTCCATGCTGGTTCGTTGCCTCGACGAAACTTTGGCCGCCACAATGTGACAGGCGAGAACCGCCAACCGCCTTTCCCGGTTGCCAGGCGGAAGGTTGCATGCTAAAGAAAGAGGCCGTGCTCCGCTACCATGCTCTCAAACACCGACGACAATAACCGGAACCCTCCCGGATAGCCCATCATGACCACCACCACAAAACATCCGATCATCAGCCTGTTTGCCTCGGTGCAACTGGCGCTGTTTCTCCTCTTTCTCCTGGCTTCCACCTCAATCATCGGCACCCTGATCCCGCAGAACAATCAACCGGCCTACTACGTCGAACGATACGGCCACAAAGCGGCTCAACTCCTCCAGGTTCTTGACATTCCCGACATGTACAACTCCTGGTGGTTTCTCGGCCTGCTCGCCCTTTTTGCCCTCAATCTGGTCGTCTGCAGCGCCGAACGAATACCCCAGGTCATCCGCAGCCTGCGCCGGGACGGCCTGGAGGTTTTACCCGAGCAACTGACCAAGTTTCCCATCCGCGGTGAGGTTATACTGCCGGACGCGCCGGCGGCAGCCTGGGAACGAGTGGACTCCGTCCTCAAGAACAAGGGCTGGGCTCCCCGGCATGTGGACAAGCAAGACGGTCGCCTCTTCTTCGCCGAGCGGGGTGGATGGACCAGGTTTGGCGTCTATGTGGTCCACTGTTCCATCCTGATCATCCTGGCCGGCGCCCTGGCCGGCTCCTCGTCGGTGGCCCGCCGGATCCTCAACAACCCTGGTTTTGCCTTCAAGGGTTCGATCATGCTGCCCGAGGGCGAGAGCACCGATCACATCCTCACCTTCAAAACCGGCGAGCGTATCGATCTCGGCTTTGCTCTGCGCTGCGATTCGTTCACCATTGAGTATTACGCCAACGGCATGCCGAAAACCTACCGTTCCGAGGTGACCATCCTCGACAACGGACAACCGGTTCAAGAGACCGCCATCGAGGTCAACCAACCGTTGACCTACAAGGGAGTCACATTCTACCAGTCAAGTTATCAGCCCTATCAACAGTACCGGGTCTCACTGCAGAAACGTGGAACCGCCCTGACGACCGCCACCCTTATCCAGGCGGCCAAGCAGGTCGACTGGCCGGAAGGAGGCATCAGCTACGGCATCATCAATCGGGAAACCCAGGGAGAAGTGACCAGGCGCCTGAAAATCTGGTTGACCGACAATCAGGGCGAACCCTCCGTCTTCTGGCTGCACCCCAATCAGGAGGCCGTCATCGAGCGACCTTCGGGAACCTACCTGCTGACCATCCGCCAAATGTATGCCACCGGATTGCAGGCGACCAGGGACCCGGGGGTTTGGTTGGTGTACGGCGGTTGCCTGCTCATGCTGATCGGGTTGTCGATCGCCTTCTTCCTTTCCCACCGCAGGCTCTTTGTCTTTGTCACTCCCTCGGAACAGGGCAGCCGCCTCCTTCTTGCCGGCGATGCCAATAAAAACAAAGGCGGGTTCGAAAAAACTTTCGAAGAGTTGCGCAAAGCGTTAGAGATTTAACTGCAAACAAGACCCATTCTCACATTTATCGCCACCACCGGACAGACTATGGACAGCTCACTGCTTTTCGGTATAACCATGTTGGCCTATCTCCTGGCCACCGCCTGTTATCTCGGCCTACTGCTCTTCAAGGGCAAAGGCATCGGCCGGCTGGGCATGCTGCTTGCCGCCGCCGGCGCCGCCGTCCACACCGCTGCCCTTGGCCTGCGCTGGTACGAATCCTACCAGATCGGCATCGGGCGTGCGCCACTGACCAACATGTACGAATCCCTGGTGTTTTTCGCCTGGTGCATCACCCTAGTCTATCTGGCTTTGGAATTTCGGTTCAAGGTGAGAATCGTGGGCGCCTTTGTCATGCCCTTTGCGGCCGTGGCCATGGCCTACGCCTCCTTTTCCGACCGGATGGACAGCCAGATCAGTCCGCTTATTCCGGCCCTTCAATCCAACTGGCTGATCGCCCACGTGGTCACCTGCTTCATCGGCTATGCCGCTTTTATCGTGGCCACCGGCCTCGGGGTCATGTACCTGCTCAAGGAATCGGCCGGCGACAGGGAAGGCACACACGGAATAACCGGTTCGCTCCCCGAGCTGAAGGTGATCGACGACCTGATTCACCGCACCATCATCTTCGGCTTCCTGTGGTTTTCAGGCGGAATCATCACCGGCGCCGTTTGGGCCAATGAAGCCTGGGGAACCTACTGGAGCTGGGATCCCAAGGAAACCTGGTCGATCATCACCTGGTTCCTCTACGCCCTGATCCTGCATGCCCGCTTCACCCGGGGGTGGCGCGGCCGCCGGATAGCCTGGCTGGCCATCCTCGGCTTCTTTGTCGTGCTCTTCACCTATTTCGGGGTGAACTATCTCCTCTCCGGACTCCACAGCGACGGATAGGCCTAGGGGAGGCAGCACCGGCGGTACAGAACAAAGATTCTCTGTCTATCCCATCAGCCACCTTGACAAGAGATCGGTCACCACGCTATACCCAATCCAAGATTTATCACGTACCTGATCCGTGAGACGACGGCACGCTTGTGTGGGACGCCCGTGGCTCAACCTGAGCCATCATGACAAAGGCCCCCTTTGCGGCTTCATCCGTGTGTCCTTTTTGGGAGGCCCGGATGAATACTCATGAATTCAGGATGTATTCCTGTTGTTCCCAACACGGTGAACCGAGGAGGTTTATCATGAGAAAAACGCTGATTTGCGGCGTTTTTTTGGCATTTTGTTGTGCACCTTGCTCCCTGGGCAAAGCAACCGGCGGCGAAAGGGGTGCTTCGGAACTCATCCTCGAGTCGACCATTGACACCGCCAAGCCACCAAGACCGGCCTATTTCCCCCATGGCGCCCATCAGGTGCGGTTGGAGTGCAAAACCTGTCACCACGGGAAGACGGCCGAGGGCAAGCGGCTTTCCTATTTTGAGGGATTAAAGGTGGAAAAATGCGAATCCTGCCACAACAGCAAGGCGGGGATGCCGGAAAAACTCTCGACCTTCAAAAACGCCGCCCACACCCTCTGCCAGGGTTGCCACCGGAAGAACAACTCCGAACTGGTCAAATGTACGGTATGTCATAAGAAATAATCTTTCTTTTCCGAAAAAAAAAAAGGCTGTCCCTCATCGGGACAGCCTTTTTTGTCCCCATGCAGGCGGACAACGATGTATCGAACAACGCGCAGTTTCCGTTCGTTAGTCGGCGTGCATCCTGGAGATGTCACCGACACGTCGAACCAGCTCTCCCAGGGCGGTGAGCAGATTGAGCCGGTTGCGGCGAATCGCTTCATCCTCAGCCATGACCATGACGGTGTCAAAAAAGCGGTCCACCGGCTCCTTGATCTCGAGCAGGGCCAACAGGGCCGGATGATAGGCACGCCTGTCCAGCAACGGCAGGACCTTTTCCCGGGCAGCGACCAGGGCGTCATGGAGGTCTCGCTCGGCCGGTTCGGCAAGCAGGCTCTGATCGATCGCCGTGTCCTTGTTGTCCTTGACAATATTGTGGATGCGCTTGAAGGCCCCGGCCAACACTGAAAAATTCTCCTGACCCCGCATCTGGTTGAGCGCCTCGATCCGCGCCAGGCAGTCCGTCGGATCGTCAAAGTCGACCGTGGTGGCTGCCTCCACCAGTTCCAGGGGCAGACCGAAGGCGATCTGCTCGTTTTCAAAACGGAGCCGAATGAACTGGAGCACCTCGGAAACCACCTCTGGCTGGGCTTCAACAAGGGTTGCATATCCGGCCAGAGCGGCGTCGACGGCCTCCTTGAGAGACAGCGAAATGTTCAGCCCCCGGAGGATGCTGATCAGCCCGATGGCCTGTCGCCTGAGCCCGAAGGCATCCTTGTTGCCGGTCGGTTTTTCGCCGATGGCGAAACAACCCACCAGGGTATCCAAACGATCGGCGAGGCCGACCAGAGCGCCGACCAGGGAGCGGGGCACCTCGCCACCGGCGCGCAACGGCAGATAATGTTCCTCGATGGCCTGGGCGACGGCTGGGCGTTCGCCGTCGTGCAGGGCGTACACCCGGCCCATGATGCCTTGCAGCGAGGGGAACTCCCCGACCATGGCGGTCAGCAGGTCGGCCTTGGCCAGTTCGGCGGCGCGAAGGACGTCCTCGCGAAGTTCCGGCGCTATGCGGGAGGCCAACAGGCCGGCGAGTCTTTTTATACGCTCGCTCTTGGCCTCCATGGTGCCCAACTTGTTCTGGAAGACGATGCCGTGCAGTTCAGGACAGCGGTCGACGAGCGGCCGCTTCCGGTCTTCCTTGAAAAAGAACAACCCATCCTCGAGCCGGGCCCGAAGCACGCGCTCGTGGCCGCTGGCGGTCAGGGCATCATCCTTGACCCTGGTGTTGTTGACGGCCACGAACAGGGGCAGCAGTTTGCCGTCCGGTCCCATGACGGGAAAATATTTCTGATGCTCCCGCATCGAGGTGACCAGGGTCTCCTCGGGCAGTTGCAGGAATTTCGGATCGAACCGGCCGCAGATGGCGCAGGGGTATTCGACCAGATTGGTCACCGTGTCCAGCAAGCCTTCCTGAATTACCGCCTGGGCACCGGCCACCCCAGCCCCTTCGCTGACCGCCCGCCGTACCTCGGCCACCACCTTGGCTTTACGTTCCTCCGGATCGGCAATGACGAACCGTTCGGCAAGAGTTGAGAGATAGGTTGCCGCGCCTGTCACCACAGCTTCGGCCGGTGCCATGAAACGATGACCGCGGGTGGTCCGGCCGCTGGTCAACCCTTCTATGGTCACGGGC
>JAUWAH010000220.1 GCA_030602145.1 Desulfobulbus sp. | reverse complement strand
CACGATTGATTTCCACGCCGTTGAAGGCCAGGGTTGCGGAGGTGCTTTTCCGGTTGTGATGCCGGAGACGGGCCCGGATGCGGGCAAGGAGCAGTACATGGTGGATCGGCTTGATCAGCAGATCGTCGATTCCCTGTTCGTAGAGCAGGATCTGGAACATCTCGTCAAGCCCGTCGACCAGCAGCATGAGCAGGCCATTGGAGGCCGAGCGCAGACGGGCGTAGGTCGACAGGTCGCACAGCGTGCAGCCCGGCGCATCGATGAGGATCAGGTCATACTCGTCGGCCGGCGGGTTTCCGGAGGAGAGGACATTGCGCTGAAGCAGCCGGACCGAAAATTTCTCGCCAACCAAGGCGTCGATCAGAAAGCGATTCTGCGCTTGATGATCAGTGACAAACAGGATGGTGTGGTGACGGTTCGCCCCGACCGATCCCCGGACCGGACCTGTGAAGCCGACCGGCGATGATGGTTCCGCAGGCGAAGCGATGAAAGGTGTGTTGTCATGCATGCAAAGAGGAAAACTCGCTAATGAAGGGTCTTTCTCCTTTATCGGTCGACGGTGGAGATCTGCCTGTAAAAAGATAGTCAACAGCTGGTAAAGTTAGGTAAAGGATGTCCGTTTGGGCTCATTTCTCCCCGCGTCCTCAATTCGGGTGTTTGTCCGAATGGTTCACCGCGATCAAGGCAAATGGAACTCGAACCGCTTGCGGAGAAATAAACGGGCGCTCAGGAGGACTTGTTGTAGCTGTTGAAAAAGCTGGTCAGGTAATCGGATTGCGAATTGAGGCTGCTGACCAGGGCCTCCATGGCGGCATACTGCGCCTCCAGCGTGGCACGACGTTTCTCCAGCCGGGTCTCCATTGACTCGATGCGATTGTCCAGATCCGATATCTTTTTGTTGACCAGTGTTTTCTTGGTCACAAAAAAACCTGTCGTGTTGTTGAGCTGTTCGGTCAGATAATCGTCCAACCGTTTCATGGTCCCGGAGCTGGTATCGTTACCGAACAATGTTGTCAGCACACCTTCCGCATCGTCGGCGAAAACCGTGCTCAAGGTGGAGGCGGAAAAAGACAACTTGCCGCTCTGCCAGTCGGAGGTGACGCCCAGGGCGATAAATCCGGCGGTGGTGAGCGCATTGCGCAGGGTTCGTTGCACCGCTTGCATGGTGTTGGCCAGCGTCGGGTCCGACGTCCGGATGGTGGTAATCAGGGTGGCGATGTCGTTGAAGGCTGTGACCATTTCCTCCAGTTTGGTCGAGATGATGTTTTCGGCATCCGAGGCGACGGACACGTGCTTGGCCGTGTCTCCGCCTGCGGCCAGCAGGGTGAGGGTCGCTCCCTTGATGGCATTGGTCATGGTGTTGCTGGTCCCGTAATAATCGATGCCGTCGACGTTCACGTGGGCTTTTGTACCCGCCACCGTGTGGCCGTTGGTGGCGGTGTCCATCTCGATGCTGCCGGTTCCGAAGATCTCAATGGTGGTCCCGGCCTGTTCGGCACTGAGCAGCAGCCGATACCCCGAACCGGTGCCATCATCGATCATCGAGGCAACGAGCCCATATCCGCCTCCGTTGATCTGGTCGACCAGGTCGCCGAGACTGATGTTCTCGTAGGTCAGGGTCTGGTCACCGAGGAGGAGCGTGCCGCTCAGCGTTGCGGTGGTGGTGTCAGCCACCGTGCTGGTGCTGACGTCCTTTTGCTGCTGGGCCAAGCTGACCACCTTGACCGCATACGAGCCGGCGCTGCTCAGGCTGGTGGTGGCCAGGGAAAAGTACTCGGAGCCACTGTTGGTGACAGTGTAAACCTTGCAGTCGTTTCGACTGTTGAGCCCCGTGACCGCAGTGTACAGGCGTTCCAGCAGACTGTTGAATTCCGTAAAGGTTTCAAGCTTGGTTTCCAGGTAGGTCTTGGTGTTTTCCATGGTGGTGACGGGGGTACGCTCCACCTCCATGATGGCATCGATCAGGGATGCCGTATCCAAGCCGGTTGCCAGCCCTGAAAAGGTAATGGACATATCGTTCTCCTCCATTCTGAGACAAAAAACGCGTACCCGGCAAAAAGCAGGTTCTTACCCGGTATATCGTTTGGTTGCCGGAAAACCTGCATGGCAACAAGGTCAAGCGCGTCGCTGTTTCGATGTCAACGGGTCACTGCAGGGCACATCGGTCACAGTCGGTAACGGCTGCGACTCGGCCGGTGGCTGGTTTGGCATGAGGAGAGACAAAAAAGGGGGTGATGGTTTGCAACCATCACCCCCTTTTCCGGCTGGGCAAATTGTTGGGATATTCAGGGGGTCGCGGTGATCTCGATCTGCTTCACTTCACCCTTGGTTTGGGCGATGCGCGGCATAGTGACCGACAAGACGCCGTTTTTAAAACTGGCCTTGATACCCTCCTGATCAACATCTTCAGGCAGGGACAGGACCCGTTGGAACGATCCGTAGCTGCGTTCGATCCGGTAGAAGTCCTTGTCCTTCTCTTCTTTTTCCTGCCGCTTTTCTCCCTTGATGGTCAAGGTGTTGTTGCTGAGGTCGATGGCCACATCTTTTTCGTTGACTCCGGGAATCTCAACGGTGAGCAGGTATTCCCGCTCGGTGGCGCTCAGATCAACCCTGGGTTTGAGTAGGCCGGTTTCGGCGAAACTGGGCCATGAGCCGAAACGGCTGAAAACCGACGGGCTGATTCCCCGGAGAAAGAGATCAAACAACCGGTCCATGTCACGGTGCATCGGCAGGGTCGGATCATAGGATCGTTCCGGCATGTAGGCGGCCTTGTCGCTGTGCCTGACCGGTACGGCATGGTCGCTTTCTTCTTCTTTCTTGAACCAGTTCCATGGGGCAAGTTTCTTCAGTTCCATGGTGTCCCCTCCTGTTTGTGCTGTTGGTTGGCACTCGCCGGCGTTGTAGAAGTTCCTTACCCTGCGGTGATTTCAATCTGCCGCGGTTTGGCCGCCTCGGATTTGGGCAGATGCAACCGCAGCACCCCATCCTTGAGTTCGGCATGAACCTTGTTGATGTCGATGCTCTGGGGCACGGCAAAGGTACGGCGGAATTCGACCTCGGCCAGTTCTCGCCAAGCAGCGGCACCCGTTGACGAAAGACGGCGGCAGCCGGAAAGGGTCATTTTGCCGTTGTCGATGTTGATGGCAATATCCTCCTTGACCACACCCGGCATGTCGGCATGGAGGAGAATTTCCGTCTCGTTTTCGTAAATATCAACCGCCGGTGCCGTCACCGGCAATTGGCGGCCGAGTTGTGCGGGCTGTTCGTTGCTGGTAACAATATTGGCTTCGCTCATATCACTCACCTCCAATCGTTGTACTCTGGGTCCTCGGGTCATTGAATGCTGATCTGACGGGGCTTGGCGGCTTCCGACTTGGGCAGGGTCATGGTCAGGAGACCGTCTTTCAACTTGGCTTCGACCTTGGCGGCATCCACTTCATAGGGCAGGGTAAAGCTGCGGGAAAAGGAGGTTGTCGGCCGCTCGGTCCGGTGGACGGTGTAGCCCTCCGGTGCATCCGGTTTGCGTACTCCGCTGATTTCCAGGTAGTTGCCCTGGATCTTCACGGCAATATCCTCTTTGGCGACGCCGGGAATCTCGGCGGTCAACTCCAGGTTGTCGCCACTGTCGCTGAGGTTGGTGCGCGGAAACATTTCCGCCGTGCCCCACCCTCGGCCCGGGTTGTAGGTCCGGTCGAAGTCGTTGAACAGGGTGTTCATCTGGTTGCGGAACAGGTCCATGGCGCCAAAAATCTGGTTTATGTCTGACCAACGTGTCATCATGATCTTTCCTCCTTGTCTGCTGTTGTCGAGTTATCCGGTGCAACCCGTTCGCATTGAGCCTTGTTTCTGTGTCATCAACTATAATCCTCATGAATTGGCAGTCAACGCGTGCGATAATTTTTTTCTTGTATTACTTTTAATGCATGATAGGTTATTGGTAATGGATAACGATGCTTTGTAACCGGGAGAGTCCCATGGATCAGGGTCAGGATGCAAACCAGCAGCCAACGGAGGTAACGTCCGGATTGTCCGCCGATGCCCTTCGGGGCAGGCAATCGGTCCGGGCGACCTTTACATTGCCCCTGGAGGTGATCGAGTTACTCAGTATCGCCGCCGACCAATTGGGGCTGAAGCAAAAATCGCTGTTCGATCAATTGGTTGAGGACCGGGCGAACCTGGAGCGGATGGCCGGAGGAAGTGACAGCTACCAGCCAGTCCAGACCCGTCGCCGGCAGAAGACCTTCGTGGTCAGCCGCAACTCCCTGGTCGCCCTTGAGCACGTCGCCCGTTTGTACGGTCTGCCCAGGGATCTGCTGGTGGAAATGTCCATCCAGCGGTTGATCCCGGTGATCAGCGATGAGAAGGACAAACAGGAAAGGAGGAAAGCGGTGCTGACCGCCTTGCTGGATCTGGAGGCTGAGAGTGAACGTGTCCTGAACAAGACGGAGGAGTTGCTCGGTGACGAGGACCCGGCCACCAGGGACCTGGTCTTGGTCCTGGCCCGGTTGCGTCAGGTTGTGGCCACGCTCGAGGGTCAGGTCGAACAGGGAAGGAAAATCGAGGGATACCTGTGAGGGCAACAGCCGGCCATGCCGGACAGGCTGCCTATATGGGGGGGGGATAACGTGCCGTGGACATCGACGGAGGAACCGGGTACAGTAACCGGTGTCGCCAATCCGTTCCACCTGTTCCTTGTTCCGCGGAAACAGCGGGTGGAACCCCCTTTCCATCACAGCCACGGAGAATCGTCATGCGAAAAGGTCTGGTCGTTTTGTCACTGTTTTTCGGCATTCTCGGTTTTGCAGCATCCGGCATCGGGCAGAACGTCGATCCGCAGGCCTGCGGGCAAACCCTGCAAACCAATTGCACCAGATGTCATGGCCTGAAGAAAGTTTGTGACAAACTGAATCAGGCCAATGCCGACTGGAAGGGTATCGTCACCACCATGGGCCAGCGGGGCAAACTGAGCCAGGAGGTCCAGGATGCGGTGGTCGTCTGTCTGACCAAGAGCAGCGACCCCAAAAAACTGGTGTGCGGTAAATAACCAGCACGTTCATCTATAAAGGCTACCGTCTGGCGATCCGTGACCGTCCGACGTTGCCGGAAAGAATCGGGCCGATGAGGGGACTTCCCTAAAAGGGGAGTCCCCTTTAGTGTTTC
>JAUWAH010000029.1 GCA_030602145.1 Desulfobulbus sp. | reverse complement strand
CACGCAACCCGCCGAAATCAGCGACGAGGCCACCTTGGCACCCGGCAGGAAGCGGGCCGGGGCCCGGTCCATGGGTCGGCCGCCGTATTCCGGGTTGGGCCGGATCTCCCACTCCTCCGGGGCAATGCCCGAATTCTCGCGGATGATGTCCATGTTGGCTTCCCAGTAGGCCTGGATGGTGCCCACATCCCGCCAATAGCCGTAGAAGGGGTAGGCGTAGACCCGATCCTCGTTGATGGCCCGGGGGATGATGTCCATGCCGAAATCCGCCTCGGTCCGATCCCGGCCCAGGGTGCGGAGAAGATAACTGGTTTCGAACACATAGATTCCCATCGACGCCAGGTTGGTCCGTGGCACCTTGGGCTTCTCCTCCCAGTCGACGATCCGGTTTTCGTTATCGATGATGCCGGTGCCGAACTGGTGGATATCGCGTTTGGGCACGACCATCATGCCGATGGTGATGTCGGCCCGTTTGTGCTGGTGGTAGGAGAGCATGGCGTCGAAATCCATGCGGTAGATATGGTCGCCGGAAAGGACCACCACCTGCTCGCTGGGATTGGCAAGGATGAAGTCGATGTTCTGGCGAATGGCATCGGCGGTGCCCTTGTACCAGTCGGAATCCATCTCGCCGGTGCGTGGCGGCAGGATCTTGATGCCGCGCGTCCGGCCGGTGAAATCCCAGGTTGACCCGTTGCCGATATGGGCCATGAGCGACAGCGGCTTGTACTGGGTGAGCACGCCCACCCGGGTCAGGCCGGAATTCATGACATTGGACAGGCTGAAATCGATGATCCGGTAGATGCCGCCGAAGGGCACCGCCGGTTTGGCCCGGTGACCGACCAGCAGGTTCAGCCGGCTGCCGATACCGCCGGCCAGAAGCAGGACCAGGGCGTCGCCGCTTTCTCTCATTGCAGTTCCTCCCCGTCTTCCAGTTGGCGCTGCGGCCATTTTTCCGCTGCGATCCGCGGCGCCACCCGGCAGCCGCAGCCGATCCGCAGTCCCTCGGGCACACTGTTGTTCCACCCGATGACACTGACCCGGCTCGGTTTGTCGCACTCGGGCGCCCCCACCCGCACGTCACGGTTGTAGACGGTGTTGACGTCGCTCACCACCCGGTTGAGGTGGACGTTTTCATGGATGGTGTTGTCGAAAAAGATGATCGAGTCGTTGATCTCCGCGCCGGCCATGACATGGACGCCGGGAAAGAGGATCGAGTTGCGCACCGTGCCCTCGATGATGCAGCCGTTGTAGGCCATGGAATTTTCCATGCAGCCGTGGGGGCCGATCTTCACCGGCTGGCGGTCGGCGATGTTGCGGTGGACCAGGTTGGTGCGGATACCCCAGGCCTCCAGATCGATTTTCGGCTCCGGGCCGAGCAGGTCCATCGAGGTCTGCCAGTACTCGTCGATGGTGCGGGTATAGCCCCAGTATCCCCGGAACTTGTAGCCGTGGACATTGCATTTTTGCCGCATCATCATCGGGATGATGTTGCGGCCGAACTCGTAGGATTCGTCCTGCTGGTTCTTCTTGAGCACCTCATAGAGCACCGAAGGCCGGAAGCAGAACACGGTGAGCGAGGCCCAGCGCCCCTTGGGATTGGCCGGTTTTTCCTCGTAGGAGAGCATCCGGCCGCCCTCGATGGAGTCATCGGCGATCTCGGCGACCCCGAAGCGCGAGGCGGCGCTCTGATCCACCTCGATGAAGGCGGCGGTCAGATCGGCATCGTGCTCGTTGTGGTAGCGGATCATCTTGCGGTAATCCATCTGGTAGATATGGTCGCCGGACAGGACCATGATCACCGAGGGACCGTAATACTGGATGTAGTCGAGGTTCTGGTAGACGGCGTCGGCAGAGCCCCGGTACCAGTGCGGATTGTCGTAATCCTTGAACGGCGGCAGGATGGAGATGCCGCGGTTGCGGCCGATCATGTCCCAGGCGGCGCCGGTGCCGATGTGGTTGATCAGCGAATAGGACCGGTACTGGCTGAGGATGGCGATCCGTTCGATGCCCGAGTGGAGCAGGTTGGAAAGGGGAAAATCGATGACCCGGGCAAACCCGCCGAAGGGAACGGCGGATTTCGGCCGGTAGTGGGTCAGCACGCCCAGTTCATCGACGCGGCCTCCTGCCAGGATCATCGCCAGGGTCGAGGGTCTCTGCATAGAACACCGTGCTAAGAGGGAGCGATGCCCGCACGGGTGTGGACGACCGGCATGGTGCCGTCAGGCGCCCGGCGGGGGAAGGGTCTGGGGTCCATAATATGCCCAACAGCGGACAGGCCGCAAGCACTATCTCGCCGGACACATGGAAAACAGGCCATCCGGCCGCCGAACGGCGGTGGCGCCGATTATTTGTCGTGCTGGGTGATGAGGCGGATAAGGGTCTTGGTGGTGAACTCCTGATTCTCCCGTAGCGGCAGATTCTTCAGAGGAGTTTCGGCCCGGGCCGCCTCGCGGTGGCCGCCGGCGGGTCCGAACCGGCCGAAGGTGGTCTTGGCCAGTTTGCCGGCATTCTTGCGGTAGCCGTCGCAGCGGAAGATCACCACCAGTTTCTCGCCATGGATGCCGGACACGATCACCCAGTCGAACCCTTCGACCCGGTTGAAGAAATCGGCGATAATTACCAGGATGTCCGGGGTGCCGACCTTGCCGAGGTGGACATAGGCGCGGCGGTTGCTCGCCTTGACCTCGTTGAGGGCGGTGCGGAAATAACGGAGTTCGGAGCGGCGCAGTTCGGTGAGTTCGAACTTGCGGACTAGGTTGAGGTTGGCGATGTTGAACAGGTAGCGGAAACAGATGCTGTCCGAGGCCTGCATGTTCTGTTTCTGGAAGTTCTGGGTGTCCACCTTGATGCCGTAAAACAGGGCGGTGGCCAGAGCGACCGAGGGTTTGATGCCGGCGGCGCGCAGGTATTCGACCATCATCGAGGAGACGGCGCCGTATCCGGGCCGGATATCGATGAAGGCGGCATCCCAGCCGGTGGTCACCGGGTGATGATCGATGACCGCGTTGAAAGTCATCTTCTCGAAACAGGCCAGATGGTTGGGCTGGGAATCGACCAGGATCTTTTTGCTGTAGTCCTTCATCGACAGGGTGTGGAGCCGTTCGATGGGGATCTTGAGCCGTTCGACCATGGTCAGGTTGTTGAGCCGGCGGATCTCGTTGGGGTAGCCGATGGCGACGCTCTGCACCCGGTAACTGAGCAGCCGTTTGAGGGCCATGGCCGAGGCTATGGCATCCGGGTCGGCGCTGATGACGATCAGTACCGTGTCGTTCCGTTCGAACAGCGCCCACAAACCGTTGAGTCGTGCTACGGCGGAATTCTTGCTGGCGCTGCGGGTTATATTGTTGTCGGCAATTTTTTCGAGTCGTTTCTGCATAGACAAGGTTGAGGAGGCGGAAGCCACCGGTTGAGGGCGGGGTGGCGTCACGATGGTCGTTTTCGAAGAAAGACCACGAGAACAACGTTGGGCGCTTGGCAATGCACGGTCATGCGCGGCACGGTTTCTCGGCTTGTGACCTTTATCGAAGCCAACACGGTTCACACCGTCGATGAACAATGGATCACGCCTGCGGCCCCTCCGGTCCTGCTGCGCGATGATATCATCAATTCATCGGACGAATGAAGGTTTCAGATAAGGACTTCCTCTGCGTTGCCTGGTTCAGTGAACAAATGGGTTGCGAACGAAACGAAGCACCTTACACACAGACAGGAAGAAGTGCAAGCTCCGTCTTTCCGGAAGTGTCGGCCTTTTGGGGGCATCCGGGCCACAGGTCGTATCCCCTTGACTGAAACCGACCAAGGGAGTACTACATGGACACGCAACCATCCGTGCACCGCGCACGCCAGGACGCCCCATTTCCGCCGACCTGGCCGCACCGTTTCCCCATTTCGCCTCAACGGGTCGCACCCCATCGCTCCATGCTCCTGCTCCACCGGTACATCCTGGCCCATTACTTCCGCAATCTCGGCCTGATCACGGCCAGCCTGATCAGCATCTACCTGCTGATCGATTTTTTCGAGAAGATCGATAACTTCCTGGAAAAGGGCAAATCGCTGGACCTGATCGCCACCTTTTTCCTCCTCAATATCCCTTTCATCATCGACATGATGAGCCCGGTCTGCATCCTGCTGGCCGGGGTGGTCACCCTGGGGGTGCTCAACCACACCAATGAGCTGATCGCCCTCAAGGCCGGCGGCATTCCGCTGAAAAAAATCGTCCTGCCCATCGTTGGCGCCGCCATGGCCTGCATTCTACTGCTCTTGGCCATGGCCCAGTTGGTGCTGCCGACGACCATCGCCACCACCAACCACATCTGGAACCGGGAGGTCAAGGGCAAGACGCCCCTGGGGATTTACCGCCAGGGCCGCTACTACTACCGCGGCCAGGACGGTGTGTATTCCTTTGCCCGACCCGACCCGCAGGTCAATATCTTCAAGCAGTTCTCCTACACGGCCTGGAGCCCGGATCATCAGGTCCGGACCCTGATCGCCGCGGAAACCGCCCGGTGGCACCAGGAACTTTGGACCCTGGACAACGGCCAGGTCCAGAAGATCATCGGCAACGGCCGCTTCGCCACCGAGATCTTCAAGGAAAAGCGGTTCGATTTCCCCGAACGGCCCGAGGCTTTTTTCGTACCCCCCTACCGGTCGATGGAACTGTCGCTCCTGCAACTCTACAAGGAGACCCAAACCGCCCGTTCCGACGATGAACGGGCCCGGGCCAAGGCCGAGTTTTACGGCCGGATCTCCTACACCTTGCTGGGTTTGCCCCTCCTGCTGCTGGGGTTGCCGCTCCTGCTGATGGTCTACCGCAAGTGGGGCCGGGATCTGTCGCTGGCCATTCCGGTCAGTTGCGGGCTGGCCTTTGTCTGCTGGGGCGGCTACACCACCCTGCAATCCCTGGCCAAGGCAGGGTATCTCCCGCCCCTGGCGGCGGCTGCCTCCATCCACCTGCTGGTCGGCGGCTTCGGTCTCTACCTGCTGATGCGGGAGGATGCCTGATGGCCCGGCGGATCGGCATTGTCGGCGTGCCGCCCCTGGTGGTGATCGAGGCCATCAACCGGGCCGGTGATCTGATCGTCGATCTGGACGAACCCCAACTGCGGGCCCCCATCGACCAGACCGCCGCCCATATTCCCCGGGTCTACTGCGCCATCCTGCGCACCGTGGTCCTCAACTGCCTCCACCTGCGACTGGACGAGGTGGTGATCGATGTCGGCCCCGGTAAATGCGACGGCGCCCTGCATGTGGCCGAGGTGGTCGCCGACCTGCTCCCCATTCCGGTCATCCGGACCCGCAATCAGGACAGCCGGCCCTTCGGCCATCCCCTGTGCACCAGCCCGTTGCCGCTGGTGGAAAAATTCCGCCGGATCACCAAGGGAGTGCAGTCAGCCGCGCCTTACGGGCCCATGACGGTCTGCCCACCGACCTGCGGTTTTTGGGGTGTGCCGCCCAGGGACTTCTCCCTGCTGGCCCTTTTCCCCGACACCACCCACGTCTTCGGCTGGACCCGCTGCATGGAAAACAAGACTCCCGCCGACCTGGACCTGGAACGGCAGGTCGATCCCGACCTGCCCACGGTCTTCTTCTCCCAGTCCTTCTGCGCCAAGGCGGCCCTGGCCAAACACCTGGCCGCCAAGCATCCCCGGGCCATTGCGGTGGATTGCGATGTCGCCGCCTCCAACTCCACCCGGGCCAAGATCGAGGCCTTTCTCGAACTCTCCGGCATCGAGCCCGGCGGGGGGACCAGTTAATGCTGCTGGCCGACTTCGGCACCTCCTACTGCAAGATCGTGGAGACCGACTCAGGTGAGGCGCCCCGCATCGTCGCCACCCGGGAGCTGGACCGGCATTTCATGGCGGATCTGGCCACCGGCCACAACGCCGCCCGCAGAAGCATCCGCAGCATCAACGAGCTGACCGCCCTGGCCAGGGGCGGTCGACAACTGGTCGACCGGGCCGATTTCCTTCTCCTCGACTGCGGCAGCCGCGACATCAAGTATGTCCGCTTCCGGAACGGCGAGGTGGCGGACATGGGCTGGAACGCCGAATGCGGCGCCTCCATGGGGTTCACCATCGAACTTCTGGCCGCCTACTACCACCTCGACTATGCCGCCATTGCCGCCCCGGCCACCGGCTTCTCCGTCACCTGCGGCGTACTCGGCATGAGCCACATCTTCGATGCCGTCGTGTCCGGTGCCTCGGAAACCGAGGCGGTGGCCAAGTTCGTGCGCGGCATTGCCCTCAATGCCCACCGCTTCTGCCAGGAACCCGATGAGTTGTATCTCTCCGGCGGGCTGTGCGCCAACCCGCTGTTTGTGGCCAGCCTGCCCTGCGTTGTCCATCCCCTGGGCCGGTTTGTCCTCCTGGAGGGTCTGCGCGCTTCGCTGCCGACAACCTAGCTCCGGCCCGTTGACGGCGGCAAAAAAAGAGCCGGTCATCGCACCAGGGCGATGACCGGCCAATGGTGCCGATCAAGCAGGAAGAACCGGAAAGAGGCTACTTCTTCTTGTCCTTCTTTTTATCCTTTTTCTTTTTCTTCCTCTTGTCCTTATCCTTCTTCTTTTTCTTCTTGGCCTTCTCCTTCAGCGGACAACTGGAGCACATCTTGCCTTTTTTCTCATAGCCGTGACAACAACTGTCCTTCTTCTTGT
The DNA here is from genome assembly GCA_030602145.1 of Desulfobulbus sp. Classification (GTDB taxonomy): domain Bacteria; phylum Desulfobacterota; class Desulfobulbia; order Desulfobulbales; family Desulfobulbaceae; genus Desulfobulbus. Next base: position 5,098 of record JAUWAH010000029.1, on the reverse strand, counting down.
CTTTGCTCATGGTTTCGCCTCCCGAAAAGAGATCGATGGCTTGTTGCCCGAGGAGAGTCCGTGCCGAAATCAGGTCTCTAAGATAGGACCGATTCCCGGGACTGCAAAGGGGTTATTCCTTCTTCCCCTTCCCTTTTTCCTGTTCCTTGGGCTGCTGCTGTACTTCCAGCAGTTCGACCTGGAACATGAGCATGGAACCGGGCTCGATCACCGGGGGAGCGCCGCGGTCACCGTAGGCCAGGTCCGGTGGGATGAACAGCTCGACCGTGGCACCGGTTTCCATTAGCGGCAGGGCCTCCTGCCAGCCGGCAATCACCTGGTTGACCTGGAAGACGGCCGGTTCATTGCGTTTGTAGGAGCTGTCGAACTCCTTGCCGTCGAGCAAGGTTCCCTTATAATGGACCTTGACGGTATCTTCGGGGCTCGGCTTGGCACCCTGTCCTTTCTTGATCACCTTGTACTGCAAGCCAGACTTGGTTTCGACCACGCCCTCCTTGGCTTTATTCGCCTTGAGGAAGTCTTCGGCGGCCTTGCGGTTCTTCTGCACCATGGCCACGGTCTTCTGGACCTGCTTTTCCTGCTGGCGCTTGGCAAAGTTCTGCTGGATGGCCGCCGCGTCCTCGGCGGTCATCAGCGGCTTATTGCCGTTGTAGCCATCAACGATGCCCTGCTGCAGGATGTTGAGGTCGAATTTCTCCTCCAACCCCTTGAAGTATTCGCCCAGATCCAACCCCATGGCATAACTGAGCTTCTGTTCATCTGTTTTCAGCTCCACGGGCTGATCGGCGGCGACAGCCGGCCCCACGGTGAGCAGCAGGACCAACAGACCGGACATAGACCATTTCATAGACATCTCCTTAAGTGAGAATGGGAAATTGAAGGGCACTGTCAACCGGCCGGTCTCGGCACGGTCGATCGGCAATGCTCAAAACGGCAAACCGACGAAGAACACTGGCCGGCGCGCCTCCCGCAGGGGCTCCATTGGGCCGCGAGAGGAAGGTGTCTTGCTGCCTGCCATCCATAGCTAATCACTCTTTCCCGGCCGGTGTCCACTCTTTTTATGGACAGCGGGCAGAATCTACAATTTTCTCTTGTCGATGACCCGCTTAGCCTTGCCTTCGGACCGCTCCAGGGTTTTTTCCTCGACCAGCTTGACATCGACACCGACCCCCAGTTCCGAGGCCAGGCGGCTCTTGATCCGCTCGATCACCTGTCGCTGCTTCTTCATCTCGTCGAAGAAGATCGACTCCACCACCTCCACCAACACGGTGATCTTGTCGGCATGGTTCTCCCGTTCGACCACGATCTGATAGTGGGGTTCGGTGCCCTCGACCTCAAACAGCACCTTTTCGATCTGGACCGGAAAGACGTTGACGCCCTTGATGATCAGCATGTCGTCGGTCCGCCCCATGACCCGCTGCATCCGCTTCAGGGTGCGGCCGCAGGGGCAGGGCTCGGCGATGAAGCGGGTCAGGTCCCGGGTCCGGTAGCGGACCATGGGGAAGGCCTCCTTGGTCAGGGTGGTGATGACCAGTTCACCGATCTCGCCTTCCGGTACCGGTTCCAGGGTGACCGGATCGAGGATTTCGAGGAGGAAATGATCCTCGTTGATATGCAAGCCGTTGCATTCCTGGCACTCGCCGGAAACCCCCGGACCCATCACCTCGGACAGACCGTAGTTGTCGGTGGCGATGATGCCCAGCTTCTGGTGAATCTCCTGACGCATGGCCTCGGACCAGGGTTCGCCGCCGAACAGCCCGAAGCGCAGGGAGAGCCCGTTGGGATTGATGCCCATCTCCATCATGGCGTCCGCCATGACCAGGGCGTAGGAAGGCGTGCAGACCAGGGCGGTGGTCTTGAAATCCTGCATGATCTGGATCTGGCGTTTGGTGTTGCCGGCGGAGATGGGAATGACCGAGGCGCCGATCAGTTCGGCGCCGTAGTGGAGGCCGAAGCCGCCGGTGAACAGACCGTAGCCGAAGGCGATCTGGATGACGTCGTTCTTGGTCACGCCGGCGGCGGTGATCACCCGGGCCACCAGGTTCGACCAGATCTTGATGTCGTTGCGGGTATAACCGACCACGGTGGCCTGACCGGAGGTCCCCGATGAGGAGTGAACCCGGACCACGTCACGCAGGGGGACGGCGAACAGGCCGTAGGGATAGTTGTCGCGCAGATCCTGCTTTTCGGTGAACGGCAGTCGCCGCAGATCGTCCAGAGTTCGGATGTCGTCGTAGTTGAACTTGAGCTGATCGAACCGCTTCTTATAGAAGGGAACATGGGTTCCCACCCGATAGAGCGTGGACTGGAGCCGCTCCAACTGGAGTTGTTCCAGATCCTCCCTGGCCATGCATTCTCGTTCCGGTTCCCAGTATGCCATAGGTTGTTTCGTCTGTAGGTGTTGAGTCTGTGGGTGTTTAGGCTGCTGAGGACTGTTGGTGAACAGACCCCGGGTCTGTCAGCTCGTCAGGTCTTTCCCTGAAGACCCGACAGACGGCAGTCTAAACAATCTATCCTATCTTTTCCCGTCCCAGATAGGCCCGCTGGACATCGCTGTTGGCGAGCAGGTCGGCGGCCGGGCCCTGGAGGATGACTTTGCCCACTTCGAGGACATAGCCGCGGTCGGCCACTCCCAGGGCGGCCTTGGCGTTCTGCTCGATCAGCAAGACGGTGTTGCCCTCCTCCCTGAGCCGCCGGATGATCAGGAAGATGTCGCGGACGATCAGCGGGGCCAGCCCGGTGGACGGCTCGTCCATCATCACCAGTTTCGGTTTGGACATCAGAGCCCGCCCCATGGCCAGCATCTGCTGTTCGCCGCCGGAGAGCGTGCCGGCCAGCTGCCGCCGCCGTTCGCGCAGGATGGGAAACAGTTCGTACTGATGTTCCAATTCTTTCAGCACCGCCGCCCTGCCCTGCTCCTTCTGGAGGACATAACCGCCGAGGAGCAGGTTTTCCTCCACCGACATGGGCGCGAAGACCTGGCGACCTTCGGGCACCAGGGCGCAGCCGGAGGCCACGATCCGCCCCACCGAGGTGCGGCCGTTGGCGTGATCGAGAAACCGGATCTCACCCCGGGTCGGTTTGATCAGGCCGATGATGGTGTGGAGCAGCGTGGTCTTGCCGGCGCCGTTGGCACCGATCATGGTGACGATCTCCCCGCCCTTGACATGGAGGGAGATGTTCTTCAGCACCCGGAGCTTGCCGTAGCCGGCATCCAAATTGCGAATCTTCAGCATGCAGCGTGTCGAATGACGGTCGGAGGTCCCCGCAGGACCTCAAACCTCGTCATCCTCCCCCAGATAGATTTTGATGACTTCGGCGTTTTTCTGGATATTGGCCGGGGTGTCCTCGGCCAGCTTGCTGCCGAAACTCAAGACCACGATCTCATCGGAAATGTCCATCACCAGGGACATGTCGTGCTCGACCAGGAGCACGGTGATCCCCATGTCGCGGATGGTGCAGATCAGCCGGGCGACCTCGGCGGTCTCGTAGATGTTCAGGCCGGCGGCCGGCTCGTCAAGCAGGAGCAACTGCGGTTCGGCGGCCAGCGCCCGGGCCATCTCCACTGCCCGCTGCTGACCAAAGGCCAGACTGGTGGCCTCGACGTGGGCCAGGTCACCGATCTGCATGAATTCAAGCAGTTCCATCGCCCGGCTACGGATGGCCCGTTCCTCCTTCCAGGCGGAGGGCAGACTGAACATTCCTGCGAAAAAGCCGTTTCGACTCTGCACATGCCGCCCCACCATGACGCATTCCAGGGCGGTCATACCGTGGAAGAGCTTGATGTTCTGGAAGGTCCGGGCCATGCCCAGCCGGGCGATCTGGTGGGTCTTCCTGCCCTGGATCTCCATACCCTGAAAGGCGATGGTTCCGGAGGTCACCGGCAGGGTACCGGCGATCAGGTTGAACAGGGTGGTTTTTCAGGCGCCGTTGGGACCAATCACCGCCTTGATGCTTCCCGGCGCCACCTGAAAGCTGATGTCGTTGACCGCATGCAGGCCGCCGAATCGCTTATTGACCTGGCGCAGTTCCAGCATGGGGGCCTGGTCCCCTCCGTTGACTGCAAGGTTGCCGCCCCTCATGCCCGTGCCCCCGGGATCAATCGTCGCACCATCTGTTTCAGCCGCAGGCTGAGAATGCCATCGGGGGCAAAGAGCATGACCCCGATCAGGATGAGGCCGAACACAGCATCGTCGTAATTGCCGAACACGCCGCGCAGGGAAAGAAAGGTCAGCCCCACGCCCATGATCAGCGTCCCCCAGAGGTTGGTCATCCCGCCCACGGCCACCAGGGCTACATAGCGCACCGATTTCATCACCGAAGCCTCGCTGGGGCCGATGCTGCCGTTATAATGGGTGAGCAGCACCCCGGCAAAGGCGGCGTACACCGCACTGAGCACAAAGACCTGGAGCTTGCAGCGGGCCGTTTCGATACCGGAGGCCTCGGCGGCCTCCTCGGAACTGTGCAGTGAACGCAGGGCCCTGCCGACCCGGGAGCCTATCAGGTTGAGCAACAGGGCCATGCCGATGATGAGAATGATCCAGGCGATGTAGTAGTTGAGCACCCTATGTTCGGCGTCGCCGCTGATCACCAGGGCGCCCAGCCCGCCGACATCGGGCAGGAGGGGGAATCCCGGCACCTCGGAGATGCCGTCGGCCTCGCCGAAATAGGGAGAGGCCAGAAAGATCCGGTAGACGATGGTGCCGAATCCCAGGGTGGCCATGGCCAGGTAATGGCCCTTGAGCTTGAGAACCGGCACTCCGATGACCAGGGCCACCAGACCCGCCAGCGTTACTGCCATAACACAGGCGGCCCAGGGGGTCACGGTGAGCAGGGCCGAGCCGTAAATATCCTGCCCGGTGATGAGCAAGCCGAATCGATCAAGAGCCTGGACCGCCCAGTGGCCTGCCAGGGGGGTGAGATCGCGGGTGGTCAGGGCAGCGGCCAGATAGCCGCCGATGGCGAAAAAGCCGGCATGGCCGATGGATATCTGCCCGGCATACCCCATCAGGACAGCCAGCCCGATGACCACCAGCCCATAATAGGCGGACATGGTCAACTGGGTCAGGTAGAACTGGGTTCCGGTTGCCACGGTGAG
>JAUWAH010000270.1 GCA_030602145.1 Desulfobulbus sp. | reverse complement strand
GGATCGCCTCCCGGGCCGATCTCGACCTGATCTTGACGTGCGGCCGTGGCCGCATCGACGCCACCGTGGGTTCTGCCCTCGACATCTTCGGCGGAGCCGGCCTCCGCTATGAGGAGGTGGTCGCCTACCATGGACGCTGTCAAAGTGAACCCTGAGCCTTCGCTCGCCGAACTGAAGCTGGCCGTTCCCGCCGATCTGCACCGGGCCTTCCAGCGTTGCCTTTGGATCCGGGTTCACGAAACCGGACAGACTCCCCTCCAGGTCATGGAAGAGATGGTGCTCGATTTCCTCAAAAAACACGGGTGTTAATCGGCTCGGAAATTCAGCACCGTCTGCTTGACCTGCCCCCCCGCTTCATTTATTATAGCCGGATTATAAACTCCAGCGCCCCCATCCACTGCTTCCACCGGTTGTCGTCCCGATGAGCGAACGAAAGACAAAACTGGACAAAATCCGTGTTTTTGTTGATAAAATGCCGAGCCTGTCCACCACGGTCAGCAAGGTATTGGAAATCTGCAGCCGGACAGACACCTCCCCCAACGACCTCAACAAAGTGATCTCCCTTGATCCGGTCCTTACCGGGCAGGTCCTCAAACTGATCAATTCGGCCTATTACTCGCTGATGAACAAGGTGACCTCCCTGACCCGGGCGATCATCATGCTGGGGCTGAACACCGTCAAGAATCTCGCCCTGTCCACGGCCATCATCCGGGCGGTCGGCCAGGCAAAGAAATCGAAAGCCCTGCCCATCAAAGACTTCTGGGCACATTCCATCGGCGTGGGGGTCATGGCCAAGCTGCTTGCCGCCGAACGCGGCCTGCCCATTGCCGAACGGGAGGAGTATTTTGTCGCCGGCCTGCTCCATGATCTGGGCAAGATTCCCTTCGGCGATGAATACACCGACGTCCTTGCCCGGGCGAAACAGACCTGCGAGCCGCTGGTGAACCTGGAAAAGCAGTCCCTGGAAATCGACCATGAAGAGGTCGGGGAAATGATCGCCTCGAAGTGGAAGCTCAACGCGGTGATCACCGACGCCATCTGCCACCACCACGCCCCGGATCTGGCGGCCCCCGAACATCGGGCTCTGGTGGCCACCGTGGCCCTTGCCGATTTTTACATCTGCCTCTTTGATATCGGTTTTGCCGGCAATCGCTATCCCGACGAAAGTCGATTGGCCCAACTCCTCGAACTGTGCGATTTGGAATGGAACACCGTTGTCGGTCTCTCCAAGGTCGTCGACGAGGAAATCAGGAAGGCGGAAATTTTCCTTCAGGCCTGACAGCCCACCCCCCAGCGACAAGGAGAAGGCCATGATCAAGGTGAAATTCTGGGGAGTGCGCGGCTCGATCCCCTGTCCAGGTCCAAAAACCATGAAGTACGGCGGCAACACGGCCTGCATCGAACTCCGCTTTCCCGAGGTCAACCGGCACATCATCATCGACGCCGGCTCCGGCATCCGCGATCTGGCCAACTTCATGCTGGCCAACGATCTGCCCAAGGGCCCGATTGCCACCGAGATCTATTTGTCCCACACCCATTGGGACCACATCATGGGTTTTCCCTTCTTTGTGCCCGTCTACATTCCCGGCACCCGGATCAAGGTGTTCGGTCCGGTGACCTATGAGGACGAACCCCTGGAGGCGGTGGTCGGCGGCCAGATGAAGTACCGGTATTTCCCGGTCAACATGGGCGAGCTGGCCAGTTCCATCGAATACAAGCGCTTGAAGGAAGAGCCCTCCATCGATCTCGGTGACGGCATCACCCTGTCGACGGCGATCATCAACCATCCGATCACCGCCCTGGGCTATCGGTTCAGCTTCCGCGGCGCCGTCTTCTGCACCGCCTATGATACCGAACCCTTTCGCAATCTCTTCATCACCGATCCCGACCACCCGGATTACGACGAACTGATGGCCCATGAAGGGGAGGAGGCTGCCCGGGAACAGAATCAGGTGCTCGAGCAGTTCTTCAAGGATGCCGACCTGCTGGTCCATGACGCCCAGTATACCCGGCAGGAGTACGAGAAAGGCAAGGTCGGCTGGGGCCACAGCCCGATCGAGGATGCCATCGCCGCCGCACGGCGGGCCGGGGTCAAGCAGTTGGCCCTGTTTCATCACGATCCCGAGCGCAGCGACGACCAGCTCGACCAGATGGCCCAAACCTACTGCGTTCCCGAACTGACCGGCCCCATGCAGGTCTTCTTTGCCCACGAAGGCCAGGAGATCATTCTGTAGTCCCGGTGCAGCCGGCGCTTTCACGCCGATGCGCCGCACAAGGAGTCGAATATGTCCCCTGTAGTCCTTGATTGCATCGGCCTTCCCTGTCCCCAACCGGTTCTGCGCGCCAAAGACGCCCTGACGCAGGGGGCTGCCCGCGTCGAGATCCTGGTCGACAACGAAGCGTCAAAGAACAATCTGCTCCGTTTTGCCCGCAGCCAGGGCCATACAGCCACCAGCGCGGATCGACCCGGTGGCTGCTTCACCGTCTTCATCACGGCTACGACCGAGCCGGTGGCCGGACCGATCGATCCGGAAATACTGCGCTGTGATGTCCCGGCCTCCCCCGTGATCGTCTGCGTCATCGGCTCCGAGACCATGGGCCGCGGCAATGAGGAACTGGGATGGGCCCTGCTCCAGACCTACGTCCAGACCATCAAGGATGTCAGCCCGCTGCCGGAGAAAATCCTCCTCTACAACGGCGGCGTCAAACTGGTGGCCACCGAGTCCGGAGCCCTCGACGCCCTGCGCGACCTGCAGAGCCGAGGGGTCGACATCCTGGCCTGCGGAACCTGCCTTGATTTCTACCAGTTGAAATCGGCGCTTCAGGTCGGCCAAATAACCAATATGTACGAAATTATGAACACCATGGCCTGCGCCGACAAGATTGTCAGCCCTTTTTGACCCGCCTTTGGTCCGGAAGCCGCCTTGCTGAACCCAACCTCCTGTTTACCGGGTCGTGCCCGGATCGCCATGACACAAAGCACCAGCCTCACCCTTCGGCGTTTCTGCTTCTCCGTCGCTGCTCCCATCCTGCTGCTCCTCGTCCTGACCACGGATGCCCTGGCCAAGAAGGCACCGGTCGAGGAGTTCAACGCCGACCGCAATCAACTGATCGCCCTGATGCTCAGCCAGCAGCTTCCGGCCCAGCACTTCAGCCACGAACGGTTGGACGACAACCTATCCCGCAAGGCCTTCGATCTCTACATCCGCCAGCTTGATCCCCGCAAGCGGTTTCTGCTCCAAACCGACGTCCAGCAACTCAATGCCTTCGCCACCCACATCGACGACGAGTTGAGCCGTGGCAAGCTGGTCCTGCCCGACGCCGGCATGACGCTCCTCAACGACCGCATCCGCCAGGTGATCAAGATGATCGATCCCCTCCTGGACCGGGGCTTTGATTTCGATCAGCAGGAGCACCTCGAGAGCGACGCCAAAAAATTGGAATTTGCCGAAAACGCCGAAAAATTGCAGGCCCGCTGGCGCATGCTCCTCAAGATGCAGGTGCTCGATGCCTACTTCGACCTCCTCGAAGCCAAGGCCAAGCAGCAGCCGGACCTGCTGAAGAACATTCATCCCAAGCATCACCCGGCCGAACTGAAGGCAGCGGTCAAGAAGGTGCGCGAATCCACCCACCGTTCCCTGAACCGGCTGGTGCACCAATCGCGACAGGATCATTATGATCGCTATTTCGACACCGTGGCCAGGGCCTTCGACCCCCATTCCGACTACATGGCCCCCACCTCCAAGGAAGATTTCGATATCCAGATGAGCGGCTCCCTGGAAGGGATCGGGGCCCTGCTCAGGGAGGACGAGGGACTGATCAAGGTGGTCCGCATCATTCCGGGCAGCGCGGCCGAGAAGCAGGGCCAGTTGCAGGCCGAGGATACCATCCTGGCCGTGGCCGAAAAAAGCGGCGAACAGGTGGATATTTCCGAGATGCGGATCCGGGAGGCGGTGGGCTACATCCGGGGGCCGAAGGGGACCGAAGTCCGCCTCACCGTCCAGAAACCCGATGGCAGCAAAAGGACCATTCCCATCATCCGCGATGTGGTCCGGATCGAGGAAACCTATGTCAAATCCACGGTGGTCAAATCCGGGAAAACCTCGCTCGGCTACCTGCGTATCCCCAGTTTTTACCGCGATTTCGTGGCGCAAAGCAACGGCAGGGAAGGGCGCAACGTCAGCGATGACACCCTGGCGGAACTGACCAAGCTCAAACGGCAGAAGATCAGCGGACTCGTCCTCGATCTCCGCAACAACGGCGGCGGCGCTCTGACCGATGCGGTGCAGATTTCCGGGCTGTTTTTGCCCGGCGGACCGATTGTCCAGGTCAAGGATTCACAGGGAGATGTCCGGGTGCTCGAGGACGAGGATCCCAAAGTCGCCTACGACGGGCCGCTGATCGTCCTGGTCAACCAGTTCAGTGCCTCGGCTTCGGAAATCCTTGCCGCCGCCCTGCAGGACTACGACCGGGCCTTTATCATCGGTGGGGAGCATACCCACGGCAAAGGGACCGTCCAGGCGATGATGGAC
>JAUWAH010000311.1 GCA_030602145.1 Desulfobulbus sp. | reverse complement strand
GTTGCCCGATGGCGACACCCGCTTCCTGCTCCCAGGTCTCATGGAATAATCGCAGTAATTCCAAAGCGGCAGGCCCGTCGAGACGAATGCCAACATCCCGCCATCGTTCCCAACTGTCGCCAAATCCCGAATATTCGTCGCCGACGTTGAGACCGCCGAGAAAGGCTGTGCTGCCGTCGATGACCACCATCTTGCGGTGGTCCCGGATATCGAGCCAGTGTAACTTGGTGAAGGTGGGCTTGTTGAAGGGAAGGCATTGCACGCCGGCCCGGTGCAGGGCTTGAAAAAAAGAGGCGGGGGTATCGAAGCACCCGATGCTGTCGTATATCAGCGACACTTGCACGCCGCGGTGGGCGGCGCTCCGCAGAGCGGCGGCGAAAGCCTGCCCGGTGGCATCGGCCTTGATGCGATAGAACTCGGCGCAGATGGAAACCGAGGCCGCTGCCATGGCTTGAAAGAGGGCGGGGAAAAAATCTCCCCCGTGCGGAAGGAGGAGAACTCTGTTATGTTGGAAACGGACAACATCCGGGATTCCCTTGATGCGAGCAAGGAGTCCGGCCAGACGAAAACGTTTGTTGCGAAGGCGGCGGAAGCGGGTCATGGTCTTGGCGGACATTCTACCACAGAACCGGCCGGAGAGAAACGGGCGCGATGCCGCAGGGGCAGATTGGTTCGGGCCGGAGTCCGAAGGAACAGCCGGGGAGTAAACCACCTGAAAACCGAGTTGGGGGAGATTGGTATGGAAAACGAGCCGATCAAGAATGCGCTCATGCACCGTTTTGAACTGCACCTCGACGGAAAGACAGCCATCTTGGAGTATGTGGAGCAGGCCGGTGGCGTGCTGGCCTTCACCCACACCTTTGTACCACCGGAGCTGCGCGGCCGCAATGTGGCCGCCATCCTGACCAGGTTCGCCCTGGAAGACGCCCGTCGCCAGGGTAAAAAGGTGGTGCCGCAGTGTTCCTATGTCGCCACCTATATGGAGCGAAACAAGGAGTATGCCGATTTGCGGGCGGGCCTTCTCTGATCCTGATGGATCCGTTGCCGTCCTGCACCGGCTCAAGGAAGTTGCGCCCAGCAACACGACATCCCCGGTTCATGGTGATCGCTGCCAGCGATCTGCTTTCCCTTCCCCGTGAACACCCTGGCACCCGGACACATTTTTGCATGCCATCTATTTTTCCGCAGGCGCAAGCCGCGTACGGATGGTGCCAATCAACAGCCATAGCAATGGCTTCAGGGTACATCGCGGCTGATTGACGTCCCGGTGTCCCCTTGCCCCGGTCAAGATCCGCGCCGTTTGGGCGTTTTATAGGTTGCAGTTTGACGCCATTACGATATAGACAAGGGCCGAGACATTCCACGGCCGCCATAACCAGCCGTCTTTGATGAACAAAACAGTGTTGCCGGTGATGGGTTCGCGTTGAGGCGTGCTGTCACCGGCAAGAGTTGGAGAGCGATGCCCGGCTTGATCGACAAGATATCCCTTCATGGGAGGTTGCTGCGCAACCTGGCCAGGAATCCCAAATTCTGGGTCATCCTCGGTGTGGATGCGATCCTGATCAGCGCGGCCCATTTTCTTGCCTACGCCATCCGCTTCGAATCATTGTTCAACGAACAGATTCTGGGTCAGATCAGCTCCACGATGCCGCTGCTTCTCTGCATCAAGCTGCCCTCGTTCTATATGTTCGGGCTCTATCGGGGCATGTGGCGCTATACCAGTTTGGGGGATATCGTCAGCATCCTGCTGGCCACCCTGTTTTCCTCCACCCTGGTTGTCGTGCTGCTGCTGTTCCATTCTCATTTCATCGGCTTTTCCCGGTCGGTCTTCCTGCTCGACGGCCTGTTCACCTTCGGGTTCATTGCCTGCCATCGGATCTCGATCCGCTATTTTTACCAGCAGCAGATTGGCAACGGTCAGGGATTCTGGTCGACGGAGACCCAGGAGGAGCGCAAACGGTTGCTTCTGGTCGGTGCCGGTGATGCGGCCGACCGGGTCTTGCGCGAGTTGCGGGACACCAACCGCTACCACTATCAGGCCGTCGGCATTGTCGATGACGATCCGCACAAGACCGGCATGAAGCTGCATGGCATCCCGGTGCTCGGACTGACCGGAGATATCCAGGAACACGTCCGCCGCACGAGAGCCCAGGAGATCCTGATTGCCACCGTGGTCATCGACAAGGTTAAGATGCGACGGTTGGTGACCCTTTGCCAGCGGACCCGGCTGCCCTACAAGGTGTTGCCGACCATGGGCGAATTGATCGATGGCCGGGTGTCGATAAAAACCATCCGCGACATTTCCTACAAAGATTTGCTGGGTCGCGAGGAGGTTCGGCTGGACCAGGAGAAGATCGGTGCCTACCTGACCGGCAAAACCGTCCTGATCACCGGCGCCGGCGGCTCGATCGGCTCCGAACTGTGTCGTCAGATTCTCCGCTTCCAGCCCGGTTTGATAGTCCTTTTCGATGCCAGCGAGGAGAATTTGTACAATGTGCAGATGGAACTGCGCCACGAGCATGAAAACGTCGCCACCGTGGCCATCCTCGGCAAGGTCCAGGATCTGCGGTTGCTTGACATGGTCTTCCGGCAGCACCGGCCCGGGGTGGTCTTCCATACCGCGGCCTACAAACATGTCCCCCTGGTGGAGCGCAATCCCTGGCAGGCTGTCTACAACAATATCTTCGGCACGCAACTGCTCATGGAGGCCTCCATCCTCCATGGCGTTGAACGGTTTGTCCTGGTGTCCACAGACAAGGCTGTCCGACCGACCAATGTCATGGGTGCTTCCAAACGGGTGACCGAACTGCTGATGCTCGCTTACAGTAGGCGATGCTGGGACGGCAACTTCAGTCCAGCGTGGTTGCGGGCCCAGCAGGATACGGGCGCTGCTCCGCAATGGACGAATCCTTCGCCTGCCTCCCATACGACCCGCTTTATGGGAGTGCGGTTCGGCAATGTCCTGGGCTCATCCGGCTCGGTCATCCCGCTTTTTAAACGGCAAATCGAAAAGGGCGGCCCGGTGACGGTCACCCATCCGGAGGTTACCCGCTACTTCATGTCCGCGGAGGAGGCTGCCCAGCTCATTCTGCAAAGCGGCTCCATGGGTGAGGGTGGAGAAATCTTCATCCTCAAGATGGGAGAACCGATAAAAATTGATCAAATGGCCCGGGAACTCATCAAGCTGACCGGTCGCGAACCTGACAGTGATATTGAAATTCACTATGTCGGCCTACGTGCCGGCGAAAAACTGTTCGAAGAGTTGATCACCGAAGGTGAAGGCATCGTTGCAACCCCTCATGAGAAAATCATGGTGCTGCGAGGTGAGACGGAGATGTCCTGCAGAATTCTCAGTGAGCGACTGGAACACTTGGCCCATCACGCCAACAGGCTTGACAGTCGGAGCATTAAAGAGGTATTGCAGCAAATCGTCCCGGAGTATCAGCCAGACTATTCGGTACAATAGAACTCACTTGAGCCTGTGGCAAAATTATAGGCTGCATCCAGTTCATTTCGACCAGTGGGATCAATCGCTGGTTTCAAAGAACGAGATTTCTCGTTAGTTCACGAAATGACAGGACAAAATATTTCGTTGTCCTGTAACAGGCTCACTCTTTTCATTGTTACATGTATGCGCTACTATAAAGCAAAAATGTAATATAACCTCAGGTCCTTCAAATGTTAATTTCTGTCATCCTCTCCGGCGGGACCGGTACCCGACTGTGGCCTGTCTCCCGTGAGGCCCATCCCAAACCGTTCATGAAAATGGCCGATGGGCAAAGCTTGCTCTTGAAAACTTATCTCAGAGCCGCTGCTGTCGCCGAAGGTGGCCAAATGCTGACCGTCACCAATCGCGACTATTTTTTCATGAGCAAGGATGAGCTTGCCAAGGCGAATCTTGGCGAGACGATGCGGAATACTTTTTTGCTGGAACCTTTTGGCCGCAATACGGCTGGGGCGGTCGCCATGGCTGCCCTGCAGGTGGCGGCACAATTTGGCCGCGATGCCTGTCTGCTTATTCTGCCGGCCGATCATCTGGTCCAGGATCAATCTGCCTTTGCCACTGCTGTTGCGAACGCCCAACATCTTGCCCGTCAAGGGCTTCTGGTTACCTTCGGTATTGTGCCGAATGAACCTGAAACCGGTTTT
>JAUWAH010000109.1 GCA_030602145.1 Desulfobulbus sp. | reverse complement strand
CCGCTCCGATGCCGGCAGCGGCAGCCGGGTGCTGGTTGAGTTCGTCAGCGCCAACCCCACCGGCCCCCTGAGCGTCGGCCACGGCCGCAATGCGGTGCTCGGCGACGCCATCGCCCGGGTGCTCGAAGCCGCCGGCTACTCGGTGCAGCGCGAATACTATTTCAACGACGCCGGCCGGCAGATGCGCATCCTGGGCGAATCCACCCGGGCCCGCTATCTGGAACTGCTCGGCCTGGACAACATTTTTCCCGAAGACGGCTATCAGGGCGACTACATCTATGACATCGCCCGCTCGATGATCACCGAGGCCGGCGACGGGTTCAAGGAGGCCGAGGTCACCGTCTTCAAGGACCGGGCCCAGCAGGCCATCTTCGCCGACATCGACGCCACCCTCAAGCGGATCGGCATCGGCTTCGACACCTACTTCAACGAGCACACCCTCTATGAGGACGGCCGGATTGGCGAAGTGGTCGAGGCGCTCCGCGAACGGGGGCTGGTCTACGAGAAGGAGGGCGCCACCTGGTTCAAGACCACCGAGATGGGCCAGGAGCAGGATCGGGTGATCATCAAGAGCAGCGGCGAGCCCACCTACCGGCTGCCGGACATCGCCTACCACTGCGACAAGTTCAAGCGCGGCTACGACCGGATGGTCAACGTCTTCGGCTCCGATCATATTGCCACCGTGCCCGATGTCCTGGCCGGAGTGCGGGCCCTGGGCCATGACGACAGCCGCATCACCGTGGTCCTCTATCAGTTCGTCACCCTGCTCCGCGACGGCAAACAGGTCAAGATGTCGACCCGCAAGGCCACCTTCGTCACCGTCGACGAACTGGTCGACGAGGTCGGGGCAGATGCCCTGCGCTTCTTTTTCCTGATGCGCAAGCCGGACAGCGCCATCGAGTTCGATCTCGATCTGGCCAAGAAACAGAGCCAGGAAAACCCGGTCTATTACGTCCAGTATGCCCATGCCCGCCTGTGCAGCATCGAGAAGATGGCGGCCGAGCAAGGCATGGCGGCCGTTTTGGCGGAGCAGCTCCTTCATCGGCTGGTCGAGCCGGAGGAGCACGCCCTCCTCAAGACCCTGGCCGACTTCCCGGCGATGTTGGCCGGTGCCGCGGCCGATCTAGCTCCCCATCGGGTGGTTTTTTATTTAACGGAGCTGGCCGCCCAATTCCACGGCTATTATAATAAGCATAAAGTGTTGACCGCAGACCGGGAGTTGACCGGCGCCCGCCTGGCCCTGTGCGGCGGGGTGAAGCGGGTGGTCCGCAACGGCCTTCACCTGATCGGACTGACGGCGCCGGAGAGCATGTAGCCCTGCAGCAGAACGGTCATGGCAAGGGAAAGGGACAGATTCCCGCACCATGGGGGAACAAGGGTTCCTAACCGGTGGCGGGTGACCGGTGACGGCAGCCGGGTCATCATCTCCGGCGGCTGCATGGACGGAGTGCGGGGACCGTGGGGCTGTTGAAACGCAAACCGGAGCCGGCCGAGAGCCGACCCAAGCCCTTTCGGATCGAATTGGGCTGGCGCGGCATGTTCGGGCTGGCGGCGGTTTGTTTTTGTTTGTTTGTGTGGATGTTTCTGCTGGGCATCTGGGCCGGCCAGACTATTCTTCTGCCGCCCAGGACCGTTCAGGCCGTCCAGTCCGGCACCCCTTCCCCGGACGCTCCCCCGGCGGGGAACGGTCTTTCGAATCAACAGGATCACAGCAAGGCCCCGTAGAATCGCCAGGGATGAGAACCAAAAGAAATCGACACAATGTACGCAGGACACGGGTCAACCTGCTCTCGTCCCTGCGCAGGGCCATTGCCGGCCATGTCATCGGCCGCCTGGTTCTCTACCTGCCGGCCCTGGTGCCGCTTGTTTTGTTCATCCTGGCCCATACCGTAACCCTGGTGACCCTGATCCTGATCAAGTCCGGCGTCATGCCGCAGGGCCAGGTGATGCATAAAACCCTGGTCACCTGGGCGGTTTATGGCTTTCTGCCGCTGCTGATCTGTTCCTACGGTTGTTTTTTCGCCGTGGCCAGACCGGTAACGGCAACGCTGGCACGCCGTTTTCCCGATTGGATGCCGGCCACGCTCACCCTGGCGGGGGGGACCGCCTACGGCCTGGCCGTCACGGCGGCCCTGATGTACCTGCTTGAGCCCGCTTCACCGTTGCGGGTTCTTTTTCTGCTTGCCATTGGCATGGCCACCGGTCTGGGCAACTGGTGGGTCTATCGCAAACTGACGGTTGCCGCCGTACAAGAGGTGCAGCCGTCCACCGAACACGGTTCGGCATGACAGGGGGTTATACCCGGGAGGGAGCATGACGACTTCACAGAAATGCGGGCACAACGGCAGGATTCGTCCTGCGCGAATGACCGATGTCCGTGCCATTCACGGCCTGTTGACCATCTTTGCCAACCGGGGGCTGATGCTGCCGCGGTCGATCAGCTCCCTGTATGATCATCTCCGCGATTTCATCGTTTACGAGGAGGAGGGAACGATCTACGGGATCTGTGCCCTGCACATCTGCTGGGACGACCTGGCCGAGATCCGTTCCCTGGCGGTGTCCGAGGAGCGGCAGAAGTGCGGCATCGGCGCCATGCTGGTCGAGTCGTGTCTGGACGAAGCCAGGAGCCTGGAGATCAACACCGTCTTTGTGCTTACCTATCAGGCCCCTTTTTTCCGCAAGTTCGGTTTTGAAGACCGGGACAAGCAGGAGTTGCCGCACAAGATCTGGAGCGATTGCATCCACTGCTCCAAATTTCCCGACTGTGACGAAGATGCCCTGGTGCGGACCGGCCTGGCAGCCGGGCGGTGAGGTGCAGAGCGGATTGAGTCCTGATGGAGCCTTTGTACAGTGAGCGGTTGCAGGTTCGGTCATATAAAGACGAGATCTCTCCCTTTGGTCGAGATGACGAAATAAGGGGCGCGGATAAGGAGAGAAGACAAATCTTGTTCTCCGAATGTTCATTAGTTGCGTCATTTCGACGAAGCACAGCGAGGAGAAATCTTGTTGGTTGCGGTATGTTCATCGACCCCGGCATGTGCATCGATTGTGGTGAAGCCTGAGATCTCTCCCTGCGGTCGAGATGACCAGATATGGGACGTTTTCCGGTCTCATGGCGAACGATTACATTCCATTGCAGGTTGGCTTGGCTCGTGCTGTCATTTCGACGAAGCACAGCGAGGAGAAATCTCATTGCCTGCAAGATGCTCATCGACCCCGGCCTGTGCATCGATTGTGGTGAAGCCTGAGATCTCTCCCTGCGGTCGAGATGACGAGATAAGGGGCGTTGATAAGGAGAGAAGGCGAATCTTGTTCTCCGGACGTTCTTTAATTGCGTCATTTCAAATGCCAGTTGACTTTTTCCTGCGCGGGAACGACGTTATCACCAACTTTTGACGCATCCATCAGCATTGAAATAGTGCAGCACTGTGAGCCCTCAGGGGGAGAAAATACATGGTAGGCAAGCTACTGACCAAGGTGTTTGGCAGCAAAAATGACCGGATGATCAAGCAGTACCGTAAGATCGTCAGGAAGATCAACGAACTGGAGCCAACGGTCGAACCGCTCTCCGATGCCGAACTGGCGGCCAGGACGGTTGAGTTCAAGGAGAGGTTTGCCCAGGGCGAAACCCTCGACCAGCTCCTGCCCGAGGCCTTCGCCGTGGTCCGCGAAGCGGCCAGACGGGTGCTGGGCGAACGCCACTACGATGTTCAGCTGGTCGGCGGCATTGTCCTCCACGAAGGCAGGATCGCCGAAATGAAGACCGGTGAAGGCAAAACCCTGACCTCGACGGCGCCGGTCTACCTGAACGCCCTGACCGGCCAGGGCGTGCACGTGGTCACGGTCAACGACTACCTGGCCCGCCGCGATGTCGAGTGGATGGGCGAACTTTACCGCTTCCTCGGTCTGACCACCGGCTGCATCCTCCACGAACTCAACGACGAGGAACGCCGCGCCGCCTACGCCGCCGACGTCACCTACGGCACCAACAACGAGTTCGGTTTCGATTATCTTCGCGACAACATGAAGTTTTCCCTGCGCGATTACTGCCAGCGCGGGTTTGCCTACGCCATCGTCGACGAGGTCGACTCCATCCTCATCGACGAGGCCCGAACGCCCCTGATCATTTCCGGGCCGGCCGACATGACCACCGACCTTTACCTCAAGGTCGATCGGATCATGCGCCATTTCAAGGCAGACGAGCATTACACCCGGGAGGAGAAATCACGCCAGATCATGCTCACCGACGATGGGGTGGCCCTGGCTGAGGAGCTGCTCGAGGTCGACAATCTCTATGATCCGCGCAATATCAACCACCTCCACCACGTCAACCAGGCGCTCAAGGCCCATTACGTCTTCAAGCGCGATGTCGACTACATCGTCAAGAACGGCCAGGTGGTGATCGTCGACGAGTTTACCGGCCGGACCATGGAGGGCCGCCGCTATTCCGATGGCCTCCACCAGTCCCTGGAGGCAAAGGAGGGGGTCAAGATCGAGCGGGAGAACCAGACGCTTGCTTCGATCACCTTCCAGAATTATTTCCGCATGTACAAGAAGCTGGCGGGCATGACCGGTACCGCCGACACCGAGGCCCCCGAATTCAAGAAGATCTACAACCTCGACGTGGTGATCATCCCCACCCATCAGCGGATGATCCGCAAGGACTACGCCGATGTGATCTACAAGAACCAGGAGGCTAAATATAGAAACATTATTAATGAAATCAGGGAGCTGAACGAGATTGGCCAGCCGATCCTGGTGGGCACCATCTCCATCGACGTTTCCGAGAAGATCTCCAAGATGCTGGTCAAGGAGGGCATCCCCCACGACGTGCTCAACGCCAAGCAGCACGAGCGCGAGGCGGAAATCATCGCCCAGGCCGGGCAGAAGGGGAGGGTGACCATTGCCACCAACATGGCGGGTCGGGGCACGGACATCAAGCTGGGTGAAGGCGTGCGTGAACTGGGCGGCCTCCATATCCTCGGCACCAGCCGGCATGAGAGCCGCCGCATCGACAACCAGTTGCGCGGTCGTTCCGGCCGCCAGGGCGATCCCGGTTCGTCGCGCTTCTACCTGTCCCTGGAAGACGATCTGCTCCGGATCTTCGGGTCCGACCGGCTGCGCTCGATCATGGATAAACTGGGCATGGAGGAGGATGAGCCCATCGAGCACTCGATGGTCACCCGGGCCATCGAGAACGCCCAGCGCAAGGTCGAGGGCCACAACTTCGATATCCGCAAGCACCTGCTTGAGTACGACGACGTCATGAACAAGCAGCGTGAGGTCATTTACACTCAGCGGCGCGAAGTTCTGGAGGGTGACAATGTCCAGCCGATCGTGGTCGACATGATCGGCGACCTCATCGAGCAGATAACGACCGAATTCGCCTCAAAGACGCCGGCAGAGGAGTGGGATTGGCCGGCGATCGAGGAACGGGTTGGGCAGGTGTTCAACCTCCGGCTCGACTGGCCCGAAGAGGAGCGGCACGAATTGGATCGCGACCTGATGGCCGAGAGGCTGCGCGGTGCGGTCGATGAGGCTTATGCCCGGCAGGAGGCCCACAACGGCGAGGAGCAGATGCGCCAGCTTGAACGGATGGTGCTCCTGCAGATGGTCGATACCCTGTGGAAGGAGCATCTGCTCCACATGGATCATCTCAAGGAGGGCATCGGTCTGCGCGGCTACGGCCAGAAGAATCCGCTCAACGAATACAAGCGGGAGAGCTTCAACCTCTTCCGCAACCTGATCGAGGCGATCAAGCTGCACACCATCGCCAACCTGATGCGCATTCAGTTGGTCCAGGATGACGAGCTGGCCAGGCTGGAAGAGGAGCGTCGGCAGCAGCGCGAACGGGAGCTGGCCGAAGCCAAGCGCTCCAGTGCGGAGGCATCCGCCGCCGGCGAGATCGAGCGCAAGCCGATCCAGCGGGTCGAGGACAAGATCGGCCGCAACGCGCCCTGCCCCTGCGGTTCGGGAAAGAAATACAAGAAGTGTTGCGGCGCTAATATCTAGCCGGCGCGGCCAAACCAAACCGACTGGCCGCCAACAAGCTCGAAAGGTCCTGACGCCGGCCTTGGTACCGCCGCCGGAACCACCATGCATGAAGCAGTAGCCCCCGGCACACCTCGGTGTCCGAAATCACAGCCGCCGCTCCCGGTCAGGGGACGGCGGCTGTGTACGTTTAACCCCTGAGCCGTTCCGGGTCGAAGAGGTTCTTTTCCATGTGCCTGATTTCCTCGATGCCGGAGATGACGATTTTCGGATCGACGGCCAGTTCCTCGTCAGGCAGTTTCTTGTCGTAGTCGAGATGGGAGAGGATGTGCTTGATGCAGTTGAGCCGCGCTTTTTTCTTGTCGTCGGAGCGGATGATGGTCCAGGGGCTCAGGGTACGGTTCGATTCGTTGAGCATCTGAAATTTCTTGACCGTGTACTGGTCCCAGTAGGTCTGGGCCAGGTTGTCCACCGGCGACAGCTTGTACTGCTTGAGGATGTCGGTCTTGCGGGATTCGAACCGTTTGGCCTGCTCTTCCTTGGACACGGAGAAGTAGAACTTGAACAGCTTGATGCCGTCCTTGACCAGCATCTCCTCGAACAGGGGCACATCCTTCAGGAACCGTTTGTGCTGCTCATCGGTACAGAATCCCATCACCGGTTCGACCATGGCCCGGTTGTACCAGGAGCGGTCAAAGAGCACCAGTTCGCCGGCCGCCGGCAGGTGGGGGACGTAACGCTGGAAGAACCATTGGGTGGTTTCCTTGTCGCTGGGGGCGGTCAGGGCAACGATGCGGGTGTTGCGGGGGTTGAGGAAGGTGGTGATCCGCTTGATCGTGCCGCCCTTGCCGGCAGCGTCCCGACCCTCGAAAATGGCCAGTACCCGGGTGCCGCGCGCTTTCATGTCCTGCTGCAGCTTCATCAGCTCAACCTGGAGCTTTTTCAGCTCCATCTCATAGGCCAGATTGGCCTTGCTCACCCAGATGGGCAGATGGCTGTCGTCCTTCTGTTGGTTCTTAAAGCGTAGGGCCGTCCCCTCCTGGAGCCGGAAATCGACCACCTTCATGGTTTCGGCTTTTTTCTCGTTTCCTTTGCTTTTCTTCTTTTTTTCACCCATGCCTCTTCCTTGATCCGGCGTTGATAATGCGGGCGAAGCCACCGTCACCCGACATCCGTTGCCGAAAAGCGGGTCGGGTTCGTGGGGAGTGGTTCGATATTGCCTCTTGGTGTCTATGACGGTAGCATAATGGCCGGAAAAATCCAGCACGAGATGGTGTTGCCGAGCCGTCTCCGGTGTCGATAGTTGAGAGGAAACGGCGCGATCAGGAACGCTTGCGGCCGGTACGAAACATCTCGGCGTAGACGGCCGGGAGCTGGTTCGCGGCCAGGGCGCTGACCAC
>JAUWAH010000387.1 GCA_030602145.1 Desulfobulbus sp. | reverse complement strand
AACGCCATGCTCTCCACCGACTACAAACTCGGCGCCGACGTGGCGGTGGCCGCCGGACCGATTGGCGCCTCGGCCAAGGCCCAGACCGCCGACATCCTTGCCTTCGGACGATCGCAGGGCATCTACGGAGGCCTGAACATCGAAGGAGCGGCCATCACGCCGCTTGACGACTGGAACCGGCAGTACTACGGTGGGTCGGTACAGATTTTCGATATCCTTGTCACCCAGAAATGGACCAATCGACACGCCGATCCATTGCGCCAACTCTTACCCAAACCAGCGCGCAATGCCCAGCCGATCGGCAGATAGCGTCGCCTTCGGTCGCTGACCCTTTGCCAGCCATCCCCGCCCATGAACCGGTCACCGTCCTTCACCCTTGACCGCACCCAACCCGGTCGCCTTGAAATCCGACTCGTTGGCGACTGGACCCTGCTGGCCGCTCCACCTTCAGCCGAGACCCTGCTGGCCCAACTGGACGAAACCGTGTGCCATCTCGCCTTTCACTGTGACACCCTGGACGACTGGGACACCGCTCTCTTGATTTTCCTCAAGAAAATCATTGCCACAGCGGAAAAACAAACCCTGACGGTCGACCGGACCGGGCTGCCGGCCGGGGTGCAACGGTTGCTGGCCCTGTCCGAGGCAGTCCCGGAAACCACCACCCATGCCGCATCGGGTCGCGAGCATCCGGTCACCCGAATCGGCCGCCTGGCCCTTGCGCTGGGTGCCCAGACACGGGAGGTGGCCGCCTTCACCGGCGAAATCCTCCTGGCCTTCGCCGCCCTGCTCACCGGCAAGGCACCCTTCAAGTTCCGTGATTTCTGGTACTTCGTCCAATGTTGCGGCGTGGCTTCCCTGCCCATCGTCTCGCTGATTGCCGTCCTTGTGGGGGTGATCCTGTCCTTCGTCGGCGCGGTGCAGTTGCAGATGTTCGGCGCCCAGATCTATGTGGCCAACCTGGTCGGCCTGGGTATGGTGCTAGAGATGGGTGCCCTGATGAGTGGCGTGATCATCGCCGGCCGCATCGGCGCCTCCTATGCGGCCCAACTGGGGACCATGCAGGTCAACGAGGAGATCGATGCCCTGCGGACCATGGGCATTTCGCCGGTGGGTTTTCTGGTGTTGCCGCGCATGCTCGCCCTGATGCTGATGATGCCGCTGCTCTGCGTCTATGCCGTCATCATGGGCATCCTCGGCGGCTCGCTGATCGGCGTCTCCATGCTCGTTCTCTGGGTGGTGGTATTCCTGGAGCAGGCCCGCTAGACCATCACGCTCGGCCAATTCGGCCAGGGTATCCTCAAGGCATCGGTCTTCGGGGTGCTGATCGGTTTTGCGGGCTGCCTGCGCGGCATGCAGTGCGGCCGCAGCGCCCTGGCGGTCGGCGAGGCCACCACCTCGGCGGTGGTCACCTCGATCGTCCTGATCGTGGTCTCCGACTCCTTCATCACCTACCTCCTCTACCGCTGAGGCAGCGTCGATGGACGGAACCGTGCCCGAAATAACCGTTCGCTGCCTGACCATGGCCTACGGCAGTTTTGTCTTGCAGCGGGAATTGGATTTCGTCATCCACCGCGGCGACATTTTCGTGATCATGGGGGGATCGGGCTGCGGCAAGTCGACCCTGCTGCGTCACATGATCGGCCTGGTGCCCCCCGCGGCCGGCTCGGTCTGGTACGGGGATGACGATTTCTGGGCTCTTGACCCGCAGGACCGGGCGGCGATCATCCGTCGGGCCGGGGTGCTCTATCAGTCCGGAGCCCTGTGGAGTTCGATGACCCTGGCCGAGAACGTGGCCCTGCCGCTCCAGCATTATACCGACCTGGCCGCCAGCGTGATCGCCGAGTTGGTCTCCTTCAAGCTGTCCCTGGTTGGCCTGGCTGGCTTCGAATCGTTTTATCCGGCGCAACTGTCCGGCGGCATGCGCAAACGGGCAGCGCTGGCACGGGCCATCGCCCTGGACCCGGATTTTCTCTTCTTTGACGAACCCTCGGCCGGGCTCGATCCGATCAGCGCCCGCAATCTCGACCGGCTGATCCTGGAGCTGCGGGAAAGCCTGGGGGCCACCGTGGTGATCGTCACCCACGAACTGGCCTCGATCTATGCCATCGGCACCAACTCGGTCTTTCTCGACGGCGAAAGCAAAACCATGCTGGCCACCGGCAACCCCACAACCATGCTGCGGGAATGCACCCATCCCACGGTCCTTAATTTTCTTACCCGGGGAACCGGGAGACGGGAGGTTCAAACGGTGTGAGCAAGAAAGCCAACCCCACTCTGGTCGGTGCCTTTGTGCTGATCGCCCTCGCCTTGACCATGGCCGCCATTATCGTCCTGGGCAAAATCAAACTGAAAGACAACCGGCTCCGCTGCATCGCCTACTTCACCGGTTCGCTCTACGGCCTCGACATCGGGGCACCGGTGACCTTCCGCGGCGTGACCATCGGCCGGGTCAGCGCGGTCCGCATCAGTTACGATAAAGACAACGGCAACTACATCATCCCGGTATACCTGGACATCGAACAGAAACCCACCAACTCGGACCCCCTCGATTTGAGTTGGAACCCCGATGAACTCCGGACCATGCTCGAACAACTGATCAACCAGGGCCTGCGTGCCCAACTGAAGATCAGCAGCCTGCTCACCGGCAAGCTCTATATCGACCTGGCCATCTTTCCCGACGCCCAGCCTTCCCTGCGCAGCGAGAATACCTCCCTGTTCGAGATCCCCACCCAACCCTCGGGACTGGAGCAGATCACCCAGAAGCTGGAAAGCCTGCCCCTCAACGAGATCCTCAACAAGGCTGCCGTCGCCCTCGACGGCATCAACAGCATCATCAATTCCAAGGAAACCCGCCATGTCCTTGAATCACTGGAAACCACCCTGGTCCGGCTCAACAGCCTGCTCGCCCGGGCCGATGCCGAATTTCCTGCCCTGAGCGCCGAGCTGAAGAAGGGGCTAACCAATTTCGCCGCCCTCTCCGCCACCGCCGACCGGCTCCTGCACACCACCGACAAGGAACTGCCGGCCTTAAGCGGCGAACTGAAGCAGATGCTCGCCGCCCTCACCGCCACCGCAGGAGCCCTGACCAAAACGCTGGCCAACATCGAACAGTTGACCGCCAAGGATTCCCTGCTCGCCTACCAGCTGACCACCAGTCTTCGCGAGATCGAGCGGACCGCTGCCTCCATCCGGCAGCTGACCGACTACCTGCACCAACAGCCCAACGCCTTGGTCTTTGGCCAAGGGGAGGACAAACCATGAACACCCGTTGCTTGGCCCTGCTGAC
>JAUWAH010000247.1 GCA_030602145.1 Desulfobulbus sp. | reverse complement strand
GCTCGTTCCCGACGCCCCCTATGCCATCCACTTCAAGGTGACCCTGAAAAAAGGTTCGCTGCCGCTCGGTCTGCATCGCCTCCTCCCCCTCTCCACCCTGTGGGATTTCGAAACCGACTGGCGCACCATCGAGTTCAGATACTGACCCACCCGGTTTCCTGCATGCTCAACGCGGAACAGAAAAAAAAGAAACAGCGCCTGGTCCGCCTGGTCATCGTCTTCTGCCTGCTCCTGATCCCCGTGCTCGGCTATGTACAGCGCGGCCTGCTCAGCGGCGAATTCAACCTGCCCATCTCCAGCACCATCCTGATCTTCGCCCTGATCAACATCAACGGCCTGCTGCTCCTGTTGATGCTCTACCTGGTGCTGCGCAACCTGGTAGAATTGGTCTTCGAGCGGAACCAGAACATTCTCGGCGCCCGGTTGCGCACCCGGCTGGTCGTCTGCTTTGTCTCCCTGTCCCTGATCCCCACTGCCATTCTCTTCTTCGTCGCCCTGCGCTTCGTGTCGACCTCCATGGATTACTGGTTCAATGCCCAGGTCGAGGATTCGCTCCAGTCATCCCTGAAACTGGCGCAGTCGACCCTCCATGACAGCAGCAAGCAGGCCGAGTTTGCCGGCCGGCAACTGGCCTCGATCCTGGAAGGCGGCACCGTGGATCTCACCAACCGTTCGGCCCTGGAGCATTTTTTCGCCAAGACCCTGGACATCAATCTGCCCGGCGCACCCGACTCGATTCTCCTGCTCAACGGCGAGCGGGAAACGCTGATCTCAATGGTCGGCCCCAGGCTGCAAGCGATCCCGCCGCCCGCCCTGCCCTCCGAAGCCCTTCGCCTGACCGCCGCCTTCGACCGCACCGAGGTGGTCACCCAGAAGACCACCATCGGCGAACTGATCGAGGCAATCGTGCCGGTGGAAGTCAACCTGGACACCCCGCAGATCTGGTTTTTGATCACCACCGTACTCATCCCCACCACCCGGCTCGATGCCATGCAGTCCATCTCCGGCGGCATCAGCGGCTATCAGCAACTGGTCATGCTCAAGGCGCCGATCAAGTTCAGCCTGATCATCATGTTGCTGATCATCACCCTGCTGGTGCTGTTCGGGGCGATCTGGTTCGGCTTTTACATCGCCCGCAGCCTGACCGGGCCGATCAAGAAATTGGCCGAAGCCACCAAACGGGTGGCCGACGGCGACATGGATTTCATCGTCGAGAAGGAAGCCGACGACGAAATGGGCATGCTGATCGACTCCTTCAACTCCATGACCGCTGAGATCCTCGCCTCCAACCGGCAACTGGCCCGCACCCATCGGGCCTTGCAGGACAGCAACGAGGTATCGGAACAGCGCCGTCGCTATCTGGAAACCATCCTGGAAAATGTGGCCGCCGGGGTCATTGCCCTGGACGAACAGGGCAGGATCACCACCATCAATCGCTTTGCCGAGGACCTGCTGGCCATCGAACCCGCCGCCTTTCTGGGCAAGGACTTTCATGCCGCCCTGCCCAAGCAGCATGCGCTGATCGTCGAAAGCTTTCTTCAGGAGCTGACCGCCACCGGCAAGACGACCATCGAACGCCACTTGCGGGTGACGATCCGCCGCGGCGAGATCCTGTCCCTCCAGGTCAATGTCACCCGCATGGTCGACGATTGGCAACATCCGATCGGCTTCGTCATCGTCTTCGACAACCTGACCAACCTGGAAAAGGCGCAGCGGCTGGCCGCCTGGCAGGAGGTGGCCCGGCGCATCGCCCATGAGATCAAAAATCCGCTCACCCCGATCCAACTCTCCGCCCAACGGCTGCGCAAACGCTACCTGGACACGATCACCGACCATCGGGACATCTTCGATCAGTGCACCGCCACCATCGTCAACCAGGTCGACGAAATCAAGAAACTGGTGGGTGAGTTCTCCGAGTTTGCCCGCATGCCGAAACTGCACAGGGAGCACAAAGATCTGGGCCGATTGGTCCACGAGATGGTGGTGCTCTACCAGGAAGCCCACAAACAGTTGACCATCGCCAGCCGCCTCGATCCGGCGATCCCCCCCTTCCTGTTCGACGCCGTCCAGATCAAACGGGTGCTGATCAACCTGCTCGACAACGCGGTCTCCGTGCTGGGGGATCACGGCTCCGTTCTCGTTGCACTGAGCCTCGATCCCCAGGGGGAGCGGGTCCGGATGGAGGTGGCCGACGACGGACCTGGCATCCCCGACGAGGTCAAGCTGAGGATCTTCGAGCCCTATTTCTCCACCCGCAAATCAGGGACCGGCCTCGGCCTGGCCATTGCCCACACCATCGTCAGCGAGCACGGCGGCACCATTCGGGTCTACGACAACCCGTCCGGCGGCGCCGTGTTTGCGGTTGAGTTGCCCCTGGAGACCTGATATGATGCTCAGCCTACACGGCGACTGCACCACCGGCTGACCTCGCCCTGTGCCCCCGCCCCTCTCCCGGACCTTTGCCCATGCCCGACACCATCCTCATCATTGACGACGAGGCCGCCATCCGCGACAGCCTCGCCGGCATCCTGGTCGACGAGGGGTTCGCGCCGCTGACCGCCGGTTCGGCCGATGAAGGCATGCAACTGCTCGATGAAAAAGACATCCGTCTGGTGCTGCTCGACATCTGGATGCCGGGCATGGACGGCCTGGAGGCGCTCAAGCTGATCAAGCAGCGATTCCCCTTGCTGCCGGTGATCATGATCTCCGGCCACGGCACCATTGAGACCGCGGTCCAGGCTACCCGCAGCGGCGCCTTTGATTTCATCGAAAAGCCGCTCTCCTACGACAAGACCATCCTCTCGATCAAGAAGGGGCTGCAACTGGCCCACCTGGAACGGGAAAATCAGCTGCTTCGGGAGAGCGGCCCGGCACCGATCAGCATCACCGGTAACAGTTCCCTGATCGTTCACATGCGCCAGCAGATCGAACGGGTTGCCCCCACCGACGCCTGGGTCCTGATTCGGGGCGGACACGGGACGGGCAAGGAACTGGTTGCCCAGACCATTCACCGCCACTCACGCCGATCCAGGCAGCTGATGGTGGCGGTCAACTGTGCGGCCATCCCCGAGGAGCTGATCGAATCCGAACTGTTCGGCCATGTCAAGGGTGCCTTCACCGGGGCCACGGAGAACAAGAAGGGCAAATTCGACCAGGCCGACGGCTCCACCCTCTTTCTCGACGAAATCGGGGACATGAGCCTCAAGAGCCAGGCCAAGGTCCTGCGGATCCTCCAGGAGCAGCGATTCGAACGGGTCGGTGGCAGCAAGACCATCGAGGTCGATGTCCGTGTGTTGGCAGCCACAAATAAAAACCTGGAGGAGGAGATCGAACGGGGCCGGTTCCGCGCTGATCTCTTCTATCGACTCAATGTGGTGCCCATCATGGTGCCGGATCTGGTCGACCGGCGCGACGACATCCCTCTCCTGGTGGCCGATTTCGTCGGCCAGTTCAGCCGCAAGGGTATCGGACACAAACGGTTTTCCACCGGGGCCATCGACCTTCTTCAGCGTCATGCCTGGCCGGGCAACGTCCGCGAACTGCGCAACCTGGTGGAACGGCTGGTGATCATGACCGCCACAGAAGAGATCACCGACAAGGATGTGGCGCTCTTCCTGGGCAACGTGCCGCTGCTGCAGCCGCCGGTTTCTCCAATGGAATCGAGGTACCGTGACTTCGACTACAAGGAAGCGCGCCGTCGCTTCGAAGCTGATTATCTGCTCGCAAAATTGGAAGAAAACGACGGCAACATTTCCAAAACAGCCGAACAGATCGGCATGGAGCGCAGTCATCTCCACAAGAAGGTGAAGGCTCTGGGCATTGTGGTCAAATAGGCGGATACCGGCTCACCACCCGGCCTGCTCTCCTGCCGTTCTCCTGTTTCCTATCACCCCTGACGAGGTACACCATGGTCTTTCCCGAATACCGTCCGCGTCGCCTGCGCCGCACCGAAACGTTGCGTGCCATGATCCGCGAAACCCGGCTGGCGCCGGAGCAGATGATCTACCCCCTCTTTGTCCTGCCTGGCCGGGACATTCGCCAGGAGGTCCCCTCGATGCCCGGTGTGTACCGGCTGTCGGTGGATCAACTGGCCAAGGAGGCCAAGGAGTGTCTTGCCTTCGGCGTGCGCTCGGTGATTCTCTTCGGCCTGCCGGAGAAAAAGGACGGGCTCGGCTCGGGGGCCTATGCCAAGAACGGCATCATTCAGCAGGCCATCAGGGAATTGAAAAACCGGGCTCCGGAAATGACCGTGGTCACCGATGTCTGTCTGTGCGAGTACACCGACCACGGCCATTGCGGCTGCCTGGCCGGCCAGGAGGTCGACAACGATGCCACCCTGGAACTCCTCGCCCGGACAGCGCTGTCCCATGCCCAGGCCGGTGCCGACATGGTGGCGCCCTCGGACATGATGGATGGCAGGGTGAGCGAGATTCGCACCGCACTCGACGAGAACTCGTTCCACATGATCCCGATCATGTCCTACGCGGTCAAATACGCATCCGCCTTCTACGGCCCGTTCCGCGATGCCGCCGAGTGCGCCCCCCAATTCGGCGATCGCCGCAGCTACCAGATGGATCCGGCCAACAGCCGCGAGGCTCTACGCGAGGCGACCCTCGATGTCGACGAAGGTGCGGACATCCTCATGGTCAAGCCGGCTCTGGCCTATTTAGACGTCATCAGCCGACTGCACGACGAATTCGACCTGCCGGTGGCCGCCTATCAGGTGAGCGGTGAATACGCCATGATCAAGGCCGCCGCTGAAAAGGGCTG
>JAUWAH010000462.1 GCA_030602145.1 Desulfobulbus sp. | reverse complement strand
CTCCATTCCCATGCCGGAGCGCAGATCGTTGCTTGTTGGTTTTGGCCGGCCAAAGGGGTCCGGTTATACCGGCTATTTGTGATAGTTGCGGCCGGCCTTGATCGTCCAGGCCCGGTACAACTGCTCCAGCAGGATCAACCGGCTCATCTCATGGGTGAAGGTCAGCCGGGACAGGGAGAGCCGCAGATCAGCCCGGGCAAGGACCGTCTCATGCAGCCCCAGATGGCCGCCGATCAAGAAACAGACCGAGTTGACCCCCTGGTTTTCCCATCGGTTCAGCAGGGCGGCCAACTGCTCGGAGTCGAGCAGGGAGCCGCCGGGATCAAGGGCCACGCAGAAAACGGCGGCGCCGACCTGTTCAAGCAGTCGAACCGCCTCCGAGGCCTTGATCACCTCATCGGCTTCTCTGTGATTATGCCGGTCGCGGAGAACCGGCAACTCCACCGCCACATACCGACCGAGCCGGTCGGCGTAGTCGCGGATACCGGCATCGAGGTAATCGGTCCTGGTCTTGCCGAGCAAGGGAATGCGCAGTTTCATTCGCGCATCTTGCTGATGTCGCCACGTTCGAGCAGAGCATTAAATATTTTACAAAACTCCTCGTGGCTCAATCCTTTTTGCAAGCCCGGACAGGAATCCGTGATAACCTGATAGTTGTTCGCGTCGGTTACCATGCTGGGATGGAGCGGCCACTGGCGGCATCGCCATGGCCGACCGGCGTGCACGGTGCAGCCGTTGTCCGGATGATAAAAGATGCAATGTCCATCCCGGGTCTGCATCTGGACCACCGACCCGGTGATCCGCCAGAATCGCACGGTCACCTCTTCACGGTTCAGGCCCAGGGCAGCGATCATCCGCTCCTGATCCCGCTGGTCCAGGGAGACAGTCGTTTCTCCCTGGCAGCAGAACCCGCATCGGGCGCAGGTAAAGATATCGGCAAGTTCGCTGGTTTCCATTGGCTTGTTGTTCATGGCAAAAAAAATCGTCGGTCCTTGGTGTGAACCGACGCAGTGTACGGCAGACTGGCGACTGGGCCGCCCCGTTCAGGCATAGCCGATGATATCACCGAAGGTGGCAATGTCGATGCCGAAAATCTGGGCTGCCCTTCTCCACTTCTGCTCATCCGGAGTGTGAAAGATTACATCCAGGTTTGCCGGCACGGTGAGCCAACTGTTATCCATCAATTCCCCCTCCAACTGACCGGCACCCCAGCCGGCATAACCGAGCATGAACAGGAAACAGTTGGGGCCCTGGCCGAGGGAGATATCTTCCAGCAGACGGGAATCACGGCTAAGGTATATCCCGGGCTTGACCTCCACCGAGTACCGGTCCGGGGTTTCGGTGGCATAAAGGATGAAACCGGCATCGACATCCACCGGCCCCCCCATGTAGACCGGCGGCAAAGGGCCTTCCGGGATAGCCAGATTGGAGCCGTGGAGAACGTCGAGGAGGGTTATCTGCGGATTGGGATTATTGATGACCAGCCCCATCGCCCCCTCTTCATTGTGGGCGCAGAGATATATGACCTGCTCCTGAAACCGGGGGTCAGGCATCTGCGGTGTGGATATGAGAAAATGTCCGGCCAAACTCTCCATAGCGCCCTGCTTGTCGTGTGTTTGTTCCACAGTACCACCTGAGGAGGTTGACGGTCAAGGCGGTTTCGCCGGCGGTTCGATCCGCCGATCGTGGTTGCCTCTTTGTTCCCCACTCGCTACAATGTAAACCCATCAACGGCAACAATCAACCGCTCCCAAGGAAAACAAGTCACCAATGGGCGAACACTCACCGCTGCACACCAAATCGGCTCAACTGAAAAAAGCCCTGGCCTGGATGGCCGAAACGCTGCTGGATAACCCGGAGAAACAGCGACTCGCCGTCTTGCGGGAAGCGGAATTGCGTTTTGATCTCACTCCGAAGGAATGTGCGTTTCTCGACAAGCATTTCAGTGCTTCCTGAGCTGCCTCGTCGAATTCAGCCGCTGCATTCGGTTTGTCCGCGGTCAGCAGGGAGATGGATAACCACCGTTGTTCCCTTGCCGACTTCGCTCTCCAGTTCAATGGTGCCACCGTGGTCGGCAATGATTTTCTGTGAAATAGCCAGGCCGATGCCTGTTCCCCCTTGCTTGGTGGTGAAATACGGATAAAAGACCTGGGGCAGGATTTCAGGGGGAATACCGCCGCCGCTGTCGCTGATGCGCAACTCCACACTCTCTCCTCCCGCCTCGTTGGCAAGCCTCACCTTCAGCACTCCCCCTGCCTCCATGGCCTGCATGCCGTTGAGCAGGATGTTCATCACCACCTGCTGCAACCGGTCGGCATCTCCCTTGACCGACCGTACGTCCGGTGCCACGGCAAGGGTTATCGCGATCCGGTTGTCCTCCGCCTCCGCCTTGATCAACTCAAGGCTCCGTGCCAACAGCGTCGACAGTTCGATCCGGCCTAGTCGCAGGGGGGCCGGCCGGGTGAAACTGAGCATCTCGGTGATGGTCCGGTTCATCCGCTCTGTTTCCTGAATCAACAGATCGGCAGTGTCCTGCTCTTGGCTGCCGGCAGGAAATTTATTCTTCAAGAGCAGCGCCAGTCCCTTGATGGAACTCAAGGGGTTGCGGACCTCATGGGCCACCCCGCCCGCCATCC
>JAUWAH010000375.1 GCA_030602145.1 Desulfobulbus sp. | reverse complement strand
GCCGAACGGCGACGGCGCGGGAGCAGTCGGTTTGTATGCCTGGTTGGACAGGCTGGCCTTGTG
Organism: Desulfobulbus sp.; assembly: GCA_030602145.1. Classification (GTDB taxonomy): domain Bacteria; phylum Desulfobacterota; class Desulfobulbia; order Desulfobulbales; family Desulfobulbaceae; genus Desulfobulbus. Next base: position 3,373 of record JAUWAH010000375.1, on the reverse strand, counting down.
GCCGGTGGTCGCCGTCTCGCTGCTCATCGCCGCACTTCTTTTCACGGACGGGTCCGTCTCTTACGAGCACCCCTCTCTCCTTCTGGGGCTCAATGTCTTCTGCGCCACCCTGGTTTCGCTCTTCATCACCGTTCTCGTCGCCCGCCGCTACCTGGAGGATGGCAGCCCCGGGCTGCTGCTGTTCGGCTGCGGTGCCCTGTTCTGGTCCTTTTCCGGCGTGGTCGGGGTGGTCGCCGGCCTGTGGCCGCTGGGCGGCAGCGGGTTCAACAGCAACACCCTGGTGACCATCCACAACATCTGTGCCTGGTTGTCCGCCTTCTGTCATCTCTCCGGGGTGGCACTAGCCTGTCGATGGCATGAACGGAGCACGAGAGCATCGCTCTGGATGCCTTCGGCGTATTTTGGCGCCGTGTTTATCGTGGCCCTGGTTGTCCTGGCCACGCTCACCGACCGAACGCCGCTTTTTTTTCAACCGGGGCTCGGGGGGACCCTCACCAGGCAACTGGTGCTCGGTTCGGCCATTGCCATGTTCGCCCTGGCCGCCCTCCTGCTGCGCTCCCTGCATGATGCCACCAGGTCGGATTTTGCCCGCTGGTACGGATTGGCCATTGTCCTGTTGGCGGTCGGCCTAACCGGCGTTCTTCTCCAACAGGTCACCGGCAGCGCCTTGAGCTGGGCTGGACGGGCGGCCCAATATCTTGGCGGACTCTACATGCTGGTGGCCGCCCTCGGCTCGACCCGCGGCCCGCATCTTGCCGGGGTCGATTTGGAACAGGTCGTCGACCGCACCGGCCAGATGGTTCTCCTTGCGGCCGTTGCCGTGGTCAGCACCGCCACCGCCGCCGCGGTACGGCTGTTTGTGTTTCAGGATTTAGGGACCTCCCTTTCCTATATCACCTTCTTTCCGGCGGTGATGCTGGCCGCCTTCATGGGTGGTTTCTGGTCCGGCATACTGACCGTCCTGCTGTCCCTTGTCGTTGTTTTTCTCTTCTGGACCGTTCCGGTGGGGTGGTTTGGGGTGTTGGTGTTTGGGGACCTTCTGGAGGCCGTGCTGTTCGCCGTTGGCGGTGTGCTGGTTGCCCTGCTTGCCCGGGCGGCGGATCGGGCCCAGTCGAACCTGCTTCGCGTCCGGGCCGAGGCGGAAAAAGCCCGCGAACTGGCCCGCCAGGCCGAAGCGGTGCGGGTCAGCGAGGAGCGGCTGGCCAACGTCATCGAAGCCACCGAGGCGGGCATCTGGGATTGGCGGGTTCAGAGCGGTGAACTGGTCTGCAACGAACGGTGGGCAGAGATTGTCGGCTTCACCCTTGCCGAACTTTCACCGCTTTCCATCGCCACCTGGCAGGGTTTGGCCCATCCCGACGATCTGGCTGTTTCCGACTCGCAATTGCAGGAGGTGTTTGCCCGCACCCGCACTCTGTACGAGTGCGAATGCCGGATGAAGCACCGCGATGGCGGCTGGGTCTGGGTCCTGGACCGGGGCAAGGTGGTCGAATGGAGCGACGATGGCCGACCGGTGCGAATGACCGGTTCCCACACCGACATCACTGTCAGGAAACAGGCCGAGGCACAGTTGGCCGGGTTGATGCTGGAGATGCGGGTCATCCTGGAGACGGTGCCGGTCGGCATTGCCAAGATCGTCGACCGGCGAGTGGTCTGGATCAATCGCGCCCTGGAGGAGATGCTCCAATATGCCAAGGGTGAACTGCTGCACCAGCCCACCAGCGTCATGTATCTGCACCACGAGGATTTTCAGGACCTGGGCGAGGCCGCCTATCCCCTCCTGGCCGAGGGTGGTGTTTATTCGACCGAATTGTATCTGAAACGCAAGGACAATTCCCGGGTGCTGGCCCGATGCACCGGCCGGGCCATTTCCCCAGCCGATCCCGACCAGGGGGCCATCTGGACCGTGGAGGATGTCACCGAGCGCACACTGGCGGAAGAGGCCATCCGCGACAGGGCGGAGTTGTTCCATGCCCTGTTCGAATGCAACCAGATGGTCAACCTGCTCATCGATCCCGGCGACGGGGCGCTGCTGGATGGCAACGACGCGGCGGTCGTCTATTATGGCCAGCCCCGCGAGCGGCTCTTGTCACTGCACATCGGCGACCTCGGCCTCGGACAACCGGCCGAGACCGAGGCCATGATGGCGCATGCCCGGGAAGGATGGCGGCAGCCCCATGAGGACCGCCACCGCCTTGCCTCCGGGGAACTCCGCGACGTGCAGGTTTTTTTCAGCCCGATCGTCATCGGCGGACGCACCGTGCTGCATGCCATGATCCATGACGTCACCGAGCGCCGGCGACTGGACGCGGGCTTGCGGGAAAGCCGGGCCCTGCTGCATGCCGTGACCGAAGGGACCTCCGATGCCGTCTACATCAAGGACTGGGCCGGCCGCTACCTGATGTGCAACACCGCCACGGCACGATATCTGGGCGGATCCCCCGAGGCCCTCCTGGGCCAGGATGATCGGGCTTTCTTTTCAGCCGATGAAGCCCACCAGATCATGGAAGGTGACCGGGCCGTTCTCGAGGGCGGCGTTCTGCAAACCTACGAGGAACATGTGACCCTGGGCGGCGAGGTGCTCACCTTCCTGTCCACCAAGGGGCCAGTGCGCAACGCGGCTGGGGCGATCATCGGCCTGTTCGGCATTGCCAGGGACATCACCGAACGCAAGCGGATGGAGCAGATGCTGGCCGAACGGGAACACAATCTGCGCAACCTGGTGGAAACCACCAGCGACCTGATCGTGGTGGCCACCCCCCGGGGAGAGATCCTGTTCACCAACGAACGATTCCGGGCCACCCTGGGCTACGATCCCGACGACCTGGCCGCCCTGCATCTGCTGGCCCTGCATCCTCCGGACCTGCGTCGGGAGGCCGAACGGATTTTCGCCGACCTGCTGGCCGACCTGCGGGAGACCTGCCCCCTGCCCATCCTCACCAAGGACGGCGCCCTGGTGCCGGTGGAAACCCGGGCCCGAAAGGGTACCTGGAACGGCGAACCCTGTCTCTACGGCTTCATCAAGGATCTCAGCGCCGAGCAGGAAGCCCGGCAGCGCTTCGAGCGGCTCTTTCGTTTCAATCCCGCCCCCATGGCCTTGTCCTCGCTGCTTGACCGGAAAATCGTCGATGTCAATGAGGCGTTCACCGTGGCGAGCGGGTATCAGCGTGACGAGGCGATCGGCAGGACCTCAAGGGAACTCGGTCTGTTCGGGGATCAGGTCGAAGAGGTGGACGAATTGGTCCGCCACGCTGTTCGATTCGGTGATTTCCGCAATGTTGAACTGCGGGTGACCGGCAAGGAAGGGCAGGTGCTCGACGGCTTGTTTTCGGGGGAGGTGATCAGCAGCCATGGGCATAAATATCTGCTCACC
>JAUWAH010000015.1 GCA_030602145.1 Desulfobulbus sp. | reverse complement strand
TACGCCGAGGGATTCGGAAGCTTTTCGCCGGCTCGAGGAGTATCTGCGGAGCCAGGCCATTTTAGCCCAAATGGTCACCCTGCCGCCGGGTACCGGCCTGACGTCGACCAAAAGTCTTGAGATGCGCAGCAACGACCCCCTCGTCCTTTTTGCGGCCACGGCCGTGGAGATGGACGAGTTGCTCAAACTGGGTGAGGAATGCGGCAGCTACAAGCTCGCCCTGGTGGTGGACGATGGCCGGCTCGTCAGCCCGGAGGTCCACCGACGACTGACCCCGCGGCTGATCTGCGTCATCACCGCCAATATCGACGATTTACCACAGTATCTGGCCAAAATCCTGCACCCCAATCCGGACCTATTCCAAGGAGATGCACCATGTTGAACAACCTGAAAATCGGCACACGGCTCAGTCTTGGCTTCGGCCTTCTCCTCCTGCTGATGCTGGCCGTCGGCGCCTACGGCATCCTGTCGGTGAAATCGCTGCGGGAGGGACTCGACCTGCTGGTCAATGACCGGATGGTCAAGGTGGCCCAGGCCAACGAAAGCATGCACAACGTCAACATCATCGCCCGCGCCCTGCGCAACATCATCATCGACGATGACAAGGGACGCCAGGCCGAGGAGTTGCGCCGCATCGCCGACTCCCGCAAAAAGGTCGCCGACATTCTCGACGAACTCAACGCCACCATCACCACCGACCAGGGCAAGGCCATTCTCCGCAAGCTCGCCGACCAGAGGACCGGCTACGTCCGCTCCACCGAGCAGTATATGAACCTGACAAGAGAGGGAAAAATCGACGAGGCCAAAAAGATGCTGCTCACCGAAGTACGGGAAACCCAGCGCAACTATTTGAACGGTCTCACCGAAATCGTCGTCTTCCAGACCGATCTTGCCAAAGCAGCAGGCAAGGAAGCCGAAGAAACTGCCAGCGCAGCCACCCGGCTGATCACCGTACTCTTGTCCGCTGCCCTTACTCTGAGCGTCATCCTGGCTTTCTTCATTGTCCGTTCGATTACCGGCCCGGTTCGCAATGCTTCCGCCCTGGCCGACACCATGTCCAAGGGCGACTTCACCGCCACCCTCGACATTCAACAGAAGGATGAGGTCGGCCACATGGCCGTCTCGCTCAACACCATGGTTCGCCAGTTGGGGACCATGATCAAAGAAATCGTCGCCGGCGTCGACAGCCTGACCGCTTCCTCCAACGACCTGGCCGCAGTCTCCAGGCAACTGTCCGCGTCCGCCAGGGACACGGCGGACAAATCCGGCTCGGTGGCGGCGGCCACCGAGGAGATGAGCACCAACTTCCAGTCGGTTTCCGCCGCCATGGAGCAATCCACCAGCAATGTCAACATGATCGCCTCCTCCACCGAGGAGATGACCGCCACGGTCAACGAAATCGCCGAAAGCGCCGAGAAGGCACGGGTGATCACCGAGTCGGCGGTCAAGCAATCCCAGGCCACCTCGATCAAGATGGCTGACCTGGGCGAATCGGCCAGGAAGATCGGCCGGGTCACGGATAGCATCACCGAGAGCTCCGAACAGACCAACCTGCTGGCCCTCAACTCCACCATCGAGGCAGACCGCGCCGGTGAGGCCGGCAAGGGGTTTGCGGTCGTGGCCAACGAAATCAAGGAACTGGCCCGCCAGACCGCCGAGGCCACCGTCGACATCAAAAATCAGATCGGCGACATGCAGACCACCACCCAGGCCACCATCGGCGACATCGCCAAGATCTCCGAGGTGATCACCGAGATCAACAGCGTCATTAACGCCATCGCCACCGCGGTGGAAGAGCAATCGGCGGCCACCGGCGAAATCGCCGGCAACATCGCCCAGGCTTCCCAGGGCATTGCCGAGGTCAACGAAAACGTGGCCCAGAGTTCGGTGGTGGTGGCCGACATCACCCGCGATGTCACCGAGATCAGCCGTCAGTCGACCCAGGTCGGCGACGGTTCCGGCCAGGTCCAGGCCAGTGCCCAGAGCCTTGCCGCCCTGGCCCAGCAGTTGGAAAGCCTGGTCAAGCAGTTCAAGGTGTAAGTCTCTGTCCGTGTAATCCTACCGGGTGGCACCAGCTCCGCCCGGTTGGATTGGCCAGCCACCGTTCATTTGACAGAGTCCAATCTGAAACGCCATGCCCCCCTTGACCTTTTCCGCACCTTCTTTTGACCGGTTCCCCCCCTTGAACCGTCGTCCCTGGAACATCCTGGCCGGCCTCGTTCTTTTGCTCGCCGTGTTCCTCTCCGGTGGCCTGGCGTTGTATCAACAGCAGGAGCGCACCATCCTGCGTGAACACCATGAACACCTGCATGCCATCTCCCGGTTGAAAATCGATCAGATCCTCGCCTGGCGTCAGGAACGGCTAGCCGATGTCCGCATGCATTCTTCGGGCATGGTTCGCCTGCACGCCCAGCAATGGTTACAGACACCCCAACCCCATCTGCTCGACGACATCCACCAGCGGTTGCAGTTCTTCCAGGACAACGAATCCTATGCCAACATGATGCTTGTCGATGCCGGTGGGCGCATTCTGGTTACCCTGCTGCCCAGGGTGATCGCGCTCGAACCGGATGAGCGGGCCTTGGTCGATCAGGTGATCAATCAACGGGAACCGGTGCTCGGTGATTTTTTCCACTGCCGCCACTGCAACGAACCCCATGTGGAGGTCGCGGCTCCCATCTTCGCCGGCGACCGGGTCGCCCTGGTCCTCATCCTGGTGGCCGATCCGCACCGGGATCTCTATCCGATGCTCCAGGCCTGGCCGACCGCGGATCACAACGCCGAATCAATACTGGTCCGCCGGGATGGGGAAAAGGTTCGTTTTCTCAGCCGACTTCGCCACCTCGACCATCCTCCCCTCTCCTTTCACCTTGCCATGGACCGGACCGATGAGCCGGCCGTCCAGGCTGCACTCGGTCAAACCGGCATGGCGCTCGGCAGCGACTATCGTGGCGAGACGGCCTTGACCGACCTGAACAAGGTTCCGGAGACCGACTGGTTCATGGTAACCAAGATGGATACCGGAGCCCTGTTGACCGAGGCCCGTTCCCGTACCGGGATGGTCCTGCTGCTGCTCTTCATGGCCGTGCTCACCGCTGGGTTTCTGGTGCAACTGACCAGTTTGTCCCGTCGCAAGGCGCTTTCCGAGGCGTTGCTTCGGGAGGAACGGGAACATCACCATACCCGCGGCCAGAATCGGGCCGTGCTCTACAGTATCGGCGAGGGGGTGATTGCCACCGACGATGCTGGCCGGATCACGCGGATGAATCCGGCCGCCGAATCCATGACCGGTTGGACCGAAACCGAGTCCTTGGGCCGTCCGCTGGCCGAGATCTACCGAATCATTGACGAGGATTCCGGCCAGCCGCTGGAATTACCGGTGCACCGCGTCCTGCGGGATGGCATAACCGTGGGGCTGAGCAACCGCATCCTGCTCATCGCCAAGGATGGTGGACACCTGCCCGTTGCCGACAATGCCGCCCCCATCCGTGACGAGCGAGGGAAGATCACCGGCGTGGTCCTGGTTGTTCGCGATCAGTCCAGGCACAGGGCTGCGGAAAAGGCCCGGATCGAGAGTACCAAACGGTATGCCGACCTGGTGGAGAGCATCAGCGACTTTATCTGGGAGACCGGCCCGGATCATCGCTACAGCTTTTGCAGCACCCGGTCTTTTGGTTTGCTGGGCTATCGGCCCGAGGAGATTGTCGGCAAATGCTGGCTGGATTTTCTCGACCGGGAGGTTGAATCACCGGAAAGTATCGAGCGGTTCAAACAGGTATTGGCCCAACAGCAGCCCTACAGCCAACTCTGCCGAACGTTTGTCGCCAAGGATGGCGGCCGGGTGGTCCTGGAATCGAGCGGGGTACCGATTTTCACCCCCAAGGGCGATTTTCAGGGCTATCGGGGCATCAGCCGCGACATCACGGAACGGAAAAAGGGGGAAGAGGAACAAAAACAACTGGAGGCTCAACTTCTTCAGTCGCAAAAGATGGAGGTGGTGGGCCGGTTGGCCGGCGGCGTGGCGCACGATTTCAACAACATGCTGACCATCATCGGCAGTTACGTGGAAATGAGTCTCAACGATCTGCCCGAGGAGCATCGGCTTGCCAAGCGATTGCGGGAAGTGCACCATGCCACCCTGCATTCGGCCGACCTGACCCGCCAACTGCTGGCCTTCGCCCGCAAACAGGTTGTTTCTCCGCGTGTGCTTGATGTCAATGAAACCATCACCGATGCCCTGAAGATGCTCCATCGGCTGATCGGCGAAAATATCGAACTGGTCTGGAAACCGGGCCCAGACCCCGGCCAGGTGCTGTTTGACCCCACCCAGTTGGGCCAGATCCTGGCCAATCTGGCGGTCAACGCCCGTGATGCCATTGCCGGAATCGGCCGGCTGACCATAGCCACCCGGGCGGTGGACATCGATGAGCCCGTCGTGGCCGGGGAAATGGGGATCGAACCGGGCCGATACGTGCAGCTCATCGTCCACGATGACGGTTGCGGCATGGACGAATCAACCCTGGGCCGGATCTTCGAGCCCTTCTTCACTACCAAGGAGGAGGGTCGCGGCACCGGCCTGGGGCTGGCCACCGTCTACGGCATTCTCAAGCAGAATCGGGGCGGGATCAGCGTCCACAGCACCCCCGGCCGGGGCACGACATTTACACTCTACATACCCAAGACCGGGAAAAACGACGCGACGTTCTCCGCCATCGGCAGCGCCCTCGAAAACGGCGGCACCGAAACCATCCTACTGGTGGAAGATGAAAAGGCGCTGCTCGAACTCGGTGTAGCCATCCTTGCACAACGGGGATACTCCATCCTGACGGCCCTGACCCCTTCAGAAGCGATTGACCTGGCGCATACCCATCCAACCCCCATCGACCTCCTGGTCACCGATGTGATCATGCCGGAAATGAACGGCCTGGAGCTGGCCGAGGCCATCCGGTGCATCAGGCCGGCGATCAAGGTGCTGTTCATGTCCGGCTACACGGCCGACATCATCGGCCGACATGGTGTCATCGACTCAGGGATCTGCTTTCTGGAAAAACCGTTCACCGCCCGCAGCCTGAGCAAAAAAATCCGTGAAGTGCTCCACCAGGGGTAAACAGCCCACCCGGGAACGATCCGACTCCCCTTTCTTTTCCGCCCACGCAGCCGACGACGGCGGCAAATAGACTCGCCATTTTCCATCTTGCTGGTATAGTCGAGCCACTCCATGGACAGTCCCCAGTATCCGTCGGGACAGCCCCCTCCCGCCACTTCAACCGGATTCATTGGTATGGGTATCGCCGCCGATATCATCCTGCTTGTGCTCACTGCCTTTTTTTGCGGCCTGCTCATGCAGCGGCTGCGGCAACCGCTCATCCTTGGCTACATCCTCGCCGGTGTCATCCTCGGCCCACACACCGGCGGCTTCTCCATCAGCGAAGTCCACGACATTGAACTCCTTGCCGAAATCGGGGTCGCCTTGCTGCTCTTTGCCCTGGGCCTCGAATTTTCGCACAAGGATCTCAAACCGGTCAAATTCATCGCCTTGATCGGCACACCCATACAGATCGGCCTGACCATCGGCCTGGGCATCGGCATCGGCTGGATCTTGGGATGGGACTGGAAAACATCGGTCTGGTTCGGCGCCCTGATCTCCCTCTCATCCACCATGGTCCTCCTCAAGACCCTGATGAACCAGGGCTGGTTGGGCACCCTGTCGAGCAAGGTGATGATCGGCATGCTCATCGTCCAGGATCTGGCGGTTGTTCCCATGATGATCATCCTGCCGCTGATGAACAACCCGGAGGCCGGCTTGACTTCCCTCGGCCACGCGGCCATCAAGGCGGCCCTGTTTCTTGCCTGCATGTTTTTCCTCGGTGCCAAGCTGCTCCCCTGGCTGATGCGGCAGATCGCCAAGCTCGGCTCGCGCGAGTTGTTCCTTCTGGCCATCATCACCATCGGCCTGGGCATCGGCTACGCCACCTATCTGGTGGGCCTCTCCTTCGCCTTCGGTGCCTTCATCGCCGGCATGGTGCTCAACGAATCGGACTACGGCCATCAGGCCTTGAGCGACATTATTCCGCTGCGCGATGTGTTCGGCCTGCTCTTTTTCGCCTCGGTGGGCATGCTCCTCGACCCATCGTTTCTCGTCGACAACCTCGGTTCCATTCTTTTGCTGGTGGTCCTGGTCAGCCTGGGCAAGGGGTGCATCTTCGCCCTCCTGTCCTGGGTGTTCCGGTACGGCAATGTCATTCCCATTGCTGTGGGCCTGGGTCTTTTCCAGGTCGGCGAGTTTTCCTTTGTCCTTGCTCGGGTGGGCCTTTCCTCGGGGGCTATCGATGCCGATTTTTACAACCTGGTGCTGACCGCGGCTGTGCTCACCATGATCCTGACGCCGATAGCCTCAGCCCAGACCGCCCGGCTGTACACCCTGAAGAAACGATGGTTCCAGAAGGAGCCGCTGGAGTCGATCAACGTCCCTGAAACCGGCCTCCAGCAGCATGTGGTGATCGCCGGTGGTGGCCGGGTGGGCATGCAGATCGCCACCACCCTCCATCGACTCGCCGTACCCTTCGTGATCATTGAACTGGACCAACGGCGGATCGAACAAGCCAAATCAGCCGGTTACCCCGTTGTGTACGGCGACGCCAGTCACGAGATCGTCCTCGAGGCCGCCTCCCTGGCCGCGGCCTCCCTGCTGGTGGTCACCATTCCGGGCATCGTCGAATCGCAAACCATCATCACCCACGCCAAACGGTTCAACGACCGGATCGAAGTGGTGGCCCGGTTGTCGGATCCGGACTTCTTTGCCGTGTTCAGTGAACTTGAAGTCACCGACCTGGTCTACCCGGAACTGGAGGCGGGCCTGGAGATGATCCGCCAGATTCTGCTCGCCCTCCAGATTCCGGTGACGGAGATCCAACGACAGACCGAAACACTGCGAAAGGAGTATTTCACCAGTCGGGTTTCCCAGAGCGCATCCTATCGCACCCTGAGCCATTTCCGGGCCGCCGAACAACAGTTCGACCTGGAATGGCTGACCGTGGTCCGTGGTTCCAGCCTGGTTGACCGGACGATCGGTGAGGCTGAAATTCGTAAAAAGACCGGAGCCTCGGTGGTCGGGGTGCTCCGCGACGGCCATCTGGAGCCCAACCCAGGCCCCCAGTACCGATTCGAGGAGAAGGACCTGGTGGCCATCATCGGCTCAGGCCAGGCCCGCACCGCCTTCCAGTCACGCTTTCTCCCCGCTCGGGCAGCCATTGCCTCCGAAGCGGCCTGATGGGCTGCAAGGAAAACAAAGAACACGCCGGTCTCCAGTTACCCCTTTAATTTACTCGACATTCATATTCCCGACCTGCCGGTGTTCCTGTCCGACCACCTTGTGTGGACAATCTATCGGCCCGCGAACGGACCGGAAAAGAATGCGAAAAATAAAAAATGAGTTGACAGAAGGACCCTGAATATGAAAGATTGAGGCCCATAAAAGCTTGAAGGAAAGATCAATACCACTTTGTATCCCAAAGCTTTTCAGTCTTGCTTGACAGACTGCACCATCCCCTTAGGTGCTTATCAATTTTCGTTAGTTTTTTCTTTTTCTCAGCCCAACCGGTTCCACCGCAGTTTCTTTATAGAGCAGTCGCTTTACCATTTATTGTTTGCACATATCGTTGTTTCAATAAACAGTAGGCTTTTCATTAAAGAAACGTGACCATTTTTCCACGCGAATGCGACGAATGCGGCCTGCCCGAAGAGAACTGCACGTTCTGTGAGAGCAGATGCATGTTGCCAAGTTGTTCCGACTGCACCTTTCTTCTGCAGTTGTATGGCACTGGGTGTGGAAATATCCACGTTTATTATCTTTGCCGCTCCTGCTACGAAAGGCTCAGTGCCCGAGGTTTTATTGAGCCTTGATCCCTTGGGTTTCCCTTGGGCGCGTACTGTCTTGACGTGTTCACCTGTCAAGAAGATCGAATAATCGACCACAGTTTTATCCGCACGATAACTGAAAACAGCCAAGAAGGAGGTGCTGAGCTACTGTCAATAACTGTCAACATGTGAGACATTCACCCTGAGTTAAATGAACCATTAGTAGGAGGTGCACCCTGGTATTCGAAAAATTATCGTCCCTCTTCAGTTCGTTTTTCAACCCAAAGATGGAAATTCAGAAGGAGAAAGGAATGGATCTCGACAAAAGGATGACGCTCAAGGAGGCGGTAGCAAAGTACATCCATGACGGCGACACGGTCTACTATGGTGGGTTCCAGATTATGGTCCCCATGGCGTTGACCCATGAAATCATCAGGCAGAAAAAAAGACACCTGACAACCATTGAATCATCCACCGATGTCGGCGGTCTGGATATTCTGGTCGGCGCCGGTTGCGTCACCGAGATCCACTCGGCCTGGATCATGAACTGGTATGTCAAGGCACCTTATGCCATTCGCCGTGCGTTCAACAAGGGGCATCTCAAACGGTACGACATCTCCAACTTCGGTGCCACCAGCGCACTGATCGCCGGCTTCCTCGGCATCCCCTTCATTCCGGTCAAAGGCAATATCGGCACCGATATGCCCAAACACAATACCGCCGATATCCGCTTCATCGAAGATCCGTTCACCGGTGAGAAAACCACCGTTGTCCGCGCCTGGCGCGCCGACGTGGCCATCATCCATGCCCAGAAGGCAGACCGTTTCGGCAACGTCGTCTCCTACGGGACCCGCGGCGTCACCGACGAGTTCGGCGCCATGGGTTCCAAGCGGGGCGTGATCGTCACCTGCGAGGAAATCGTCGAGCCGGAGGAGATCCGCAGCGATCCCGACCGGGTTATCGTCCCCTACTACAAGACCCTGGCTGTTGTTCACTGCCCCTACGGCGCCCATCCGTCCGCCTGTCGCGGCTACTACGGCCTCGACATCCGCTTCAGCCAATACCAGGGCAAATACGAGCGCCACGGCGAACTGCTGCCCGCCTTCCTGGATGAGTGGGTATACGGATGCGAAGACCACGCTGCCTACATTAAAAAATATGTTGAGAAATTCGGTCAGGAGGGGCTGGATCGTCTCAAACCGACGCTTGGCTTCAAACCAAAACTCGATGTTGATTACGGCTACCATGATCCGGCAGTCTGGAAAGGCGTGCCCTTGTACAATGACGACCGTCTCAAAGCTTACGAAGAGGCACTCGCCGCAAAGAAAGGGGGTAACTGATCATGACTGCACCTGCATACAAACTGACCGAACTCATGGCCATTCGTTGCGCTAAGGAAATCCAGGACGGCGAGATCGTCTTCGTTGGCGTTGGCCTGCCCCTGGTGGTTGCCGGTTTTGCCATGGTCACCCATGCCAAAAACATGGTTATGTTCACCGAGGGCGGCGCCATCCGCGCCACCGCAGCTCCCGGCCTGGCCATCACCGTTGACGATCCCTGCCTGTTCACCAACGCCGACGCCGCCTTTGGCATGCTGGCCACCATGGCCGCCCTGCAGCGCGGCGAAGTCGACGTGGCCTTCATCGGCGGCGCGCAGATCGACAAATTCGGCAACATCAACTCCACCGGCGTCGGCGACTGGTCGAAGAAAGACAGCTTTACCTACTTCGCCGGCAGCGGCGGCGCCAACGACATGGCCACCTCCGGCAAGCGCGTCCTCGCCATCCTGCCCCAGGACAAGAAAAAGTTCGTCGAGAAGGTCGATTACATCACCACCCCCGGCTATCTTGGCGGCGGTGACGAGCGCAAGCGCTTAGGTATGATTGGTGGCGGACCGGACTGCGTGGTCAGCACCATGGGTGTGTATCGCTTCGACGAGGACACCAAAGAGATGTACCTTGCCGAATATTTCCCCGGCCAGACGGTGGAGAAGATCAAGGCTGCCTGCGCCTGGGATCTCAAGGTTTCGCCCAATGTTATCGAAACCACCCCGCCGACCGAAGAAGAAGTTGCCATTATTCGGGGCATTGACCCGACCGGCTTCTACCTCGGCTGATCCATGCTGCAACCATTTCCGGGGCGGCTTGCCGCCCCGGAAATCCCTTCCTCCCCCCTCACCTTAAACCATCCACCCAACAGCAATCACCCTGGAATCGCACCGTTGTTTCCACGGGATCCACCCGCCATGGAACCTCGCAATCACCATGGACACAGCTTGAAGCAATTGCGGATCTCTGTGCTTTATGGTAGGAAGTAGGCGTACATTTTTTCATCTCCTCGTTTTCTTCGGCAGCCTTCTTGACCTAACCCTCTCCCCATCGTTCAAGCACGAGCACGCACCAATGACAAGTCGGCAGGGCGCTGTTTCTCTCGGGCTACTCCGTCGACGGTCGCGCTTCGCAGGGGTGTCCACCGTTTCCTACTGATCCCCAAAACATATGAACATCACCAACCATCGTGAAATCCCATACAATTTCACCTCGGCCGACGATCGGCTGATCATCAAGCACCTGTTTGGCTCCGCGGTCTGGGATGACCTGGAGGAACTGCGCAGTCAACGGGTCACCGGCCGCTCTGCCCGACTGGTGATGCGCTGCATCGGTGACCTGTTCATTCTTCATCGCAATCCCTTTCTCCACCAGGAACTGATCGATTCACCCCGTCGTCGCCGCTCCTTCTTTCGGATTATGAAGAAAGATCTCGATCTCATTGAAGGAACAGCAAAAAAAGTCAACGTTGATCCGCAGCGAACCAATAAGGTTGTCAACCTGGTGCGGCTCTGCAGGGAGCGAATGGTGCTTCTCCAACGAGAGGTGAGCACCGCGTCGGCAACCAGACGGACCATCGGTCGACGGTTAGGGGCTATCGTCGGCCGCGACAATGTCTCATTCGACCCCTTCAGCCTGATCAGCCATGCCACCGATGCCACCGATTGGCGACTCTACCTGCCTGTGGCGGTGGTCCGCCCCGATCACGAAGAGCAGCTCCCTTCCCTCCTGGACGCCATAGGCCAGTTGGGGCTCCATGTGATTCCGCGCGGCGGCGGCACCGGACTCACCGGCGGCGCTGTGCCGGTCAGCGCCGGCTGCGTCATGATCAACACCGAAAAGCTCAACCGCATCCAGGGGATCGATTGGCGCGAATTTCGAGGCGAGGACAACGACGTCAAGCAGATGGCCGTGCTCCGCCTGGAATCAGGGGTTATCACCCAGGACGCCATGCGCTATGCCGAAGAGCAGGGCCTGGTCTTCGCCACCGATCCGACCAGCGCCTGGGCGTCGACTATCGGCGGCAACATCTCCGAGAACGCCGGCGGCAAAACCGCTGTGCTCTGGGGAACTGCCATCGATAACCTGCTGGCCTACACCATCGCCATGCCCGGTGCCGGCCTGGTGACGGTGCGGCGGATCGATCATCCGATGCGCAAAATCCTGCCCGAAGACCTGGTCTGCTACGAGGTGTTCGATGCAATGGGGAACATGGTCCGACGGCTGGAGTTGCGCGGTGACGAAATCCGCAAGAAGGGATTGTGGAAGGATATAACCAACAAGGCCCTGGGCGGGCTGCCCGGTGTCCAGAAGGAGGGCACCGACGGCGTCATCACCTCGGCCGAATTCATTCTCTATCCCGCCTACCCCAAGAAACTGACCTTCTGCCTTGAATTCTTCGGTCCGGACATGGACGAGGCCAGCCGGGTGATTGTCGAGATCTCCGAACAGTTTGTCAATCGGGGCGAAGAAGCCCTGATGGCGCTGGAGCATTTCGATGAGGAATACATCCGGGCCATCAACTACAAGTTCAAGGCAGCCCGCAGCGAGGCGCCCAAGGCTGTTCTGCTCATCGACATGGTCGGCCACACCACCGAGCAGGTCATGCGCGGCAAGACCGCCCTGATCCGGCTGCTGGAGCGATATGCCAATACGGAAATTTTCGTCGCCAGTGACGCCGACGAGGCCCAACGGTTCTGGCGCGACCGCAAGCGGCTCGGCGCCATTGCTGCCCGGACCAACGCCTTCAAGCTCAACGAGGACATCGTCCTGCCGCTGCCGGCCCTGGCCGAGTTTGCCCGCTTCGTCGACGCCACCAATATCGAGGAAGACCGTTACAATCAGGAACAGGCGATCCATGCCATCTTGGCTTACCTCCAAGTCGCCGAACCGATCGAGGATCCCGACTGGCTGGAGGCCAAAATGCCCAAGGCCGCCGAACTCTGTGCCGCAGCCCTCTCCTTGCTGGGGAAAGGGGACGTCCTTGCCATCCGCTCCGAAACCCACCTGAAGACACTCGCCACCGACCTGCTGGAACTGTTCCGCGGCTACCCACGGATCAGCGCTACCCTGAGGAGCAAAGTCGAGGAGGTCCGGCAGCGGCGGATCGTCATCGCCACCCACATGCATGCCGGCGACGGCAATGTCCATGTCAATATTCCGGTCTTTTCCAATGATCGGTTGATGATGCAGCGGGCTGCCGAAACCGCCGACCTGGTGATGGCCAAGGCCGTGGCCCTGGACGGCGTGGTCAGTGGCGAGCATGGGATCGGCATCACCAAGATGAAGTTTCTTGATCGCGACCTGATCGATGCCCTGAGCGCCTACAGACGCCAGATCGATCCGCGGGGGGTGATGAATCCCTGCAAACTGGTCGACCCGGATATCATCGACAAGGTCTTCACACCCTCCTTCAACCTGCTGGAGTTGGAGGCGCGTATTCTTCAGCACGGTTCCCTGGAGACTCTGGCCACCCGGATCTCGAAATGCATCCGCTGCGGCAAATGCAAGGCCGACTGCTGTGTCTTCTATCCGGCCGGCACCCTTTTCTTCCACCCCCGCAACAAGAATCTGGCCATCGGCTCGCTGATTGAAGCTCTGCTCTACGACATGCAGCGCTCGCATTTCCCCCGCTTCAACCAGTTGAAAAACCTTGAGGAAATCGCCGATCACTGCACGCTCTGCGGCAAGTGCCTCAAACCCTGCCCGGTGGATATCGACACCGCCCGGGTGTCCATCCTCGAACGTGAAATCCTCAGCGATCGGGGCTACAAGCACTCGCCACTGCCCACCAGATTGTCGCTCCATTACCTGAAAACCCGCAACCGGTTCTTCAACATCTGCTTTCGTGCCAGTGTGGTCCAGTGGGGGGCGAGAATGCAACGGCTCGGTGTCGAACTGCTGCGGCGGGCTCCGGAAGCCCTGCGGAGAAAGAAATGGCGAGTCGTCCGTCTGCTCAAGGCGCCGATGATGCCGCCATCGGAACAACCGCTGCGGGCCCTGCTGCCAAGGACCTCGCTCAACGAGGCGGTGCTCCTCAATCCTGCGGAGACAATCAAAAAGACCGTCTTCTACTTCCCCGGCTGCGGTTCGGAACGGCTTTACGCCGACATTGCCGAGGCGTCGATATATTGTCTGCTGAAAACCGGGGTGCGGGTGGTGCTGCCGCCTCCGCATCTCTGTTGCGGTTTTCCGGCCCGTGCCAACGCCAAAACCAGGATGCACGATGACGTGACCCTGCGCGATACCATCATTCTCAGCCAGATCAGGGAGATGCTCGGCTATCTCACCTTCGACGGCCTGGTCGTCAGTTGCGGCACCTGCCGGGAGGCGCTGCGCGAACTGAGCGCCGAGGCGATTTTTGCCTGCGATCTGGTCGACATCGCTTCTTTCGTCCTCGAACAGGCCCCCGAACGGTTCAACCAGGACAAGGAGCGAATCCTGTTCTACCATGCCCCCTGCCACGACTCGCTCCAGGGCGAAGGTTCACTGCTGCTGCGGCGACTGGCTGGCCATGTGCGGTCGGTGGACGGCTGCTGTTCCGAAGCGGGGACCCTGGCTCTGTCACGGCCCGACATCGCCGGGGCCATGCTCACCCGCAAGCGTGCCAATCTGGAGGAAGCCTTGACCGAAGGCCGGGCCCAAACCATTGTCACCAACTGTCCCTCCTGCATCTCGGGGTTGGGCCGCAACCGCGATCTGGCCGTCATGCCGCAACACGCGGCCGTGCTGCTGGCCGAATCCCTCGGAGGGGCTGGTTGGCGTCAGGAACTGGTCTCGCTGGCAAGAAGCGCCGAAGTCGTCACCTTTTAACCACTCCACTGCCCAAACCGGCCGGCCGCAACGGGCCTCGGACGGTCATGTTCACAGATAAAGGATAGGCGCTGTCGAACGCAACCCGAATCGAGAAGAAGAAGGCCCCTGTCGACTGA
>JAUWAH010000033.1 GCA_030602145.1 Desulfobulbus sp. | reverse complement strand
GAGCCGGAGCGCGGAAGGCCTCCTGGTAGCGGAAACGCATCTCCGCCGGCCCGAGCAGCATGCGGGTGCCCGGTTGCTTGACCTGGATGCGGGTATCGACCCCTTCCTCCGGCTGGATGCGGATCACTATCCGGTTGGCCTGCCAGCTCTCCACCGCCGCCGAGGGGAAGAACTGGTGCGGCGGCTCGTGGAAGAGCACGGCGATCTCCGAGACCTTGGCCGGCAGCCGCTTGCCGGTGCGCATGTAGAAGGGCACCCCCTGCCAGCGCCAGTTGTCGATGTGGAAGGTGAAGGCGCAGTAGGTTTCGGTGGTCGAATTCGGGGCCACCTTGGCCTCCTCGCGGTAGCCCGGCACCCCCCGGCCGAGCACGGTCCCGGCCCGATATTGACCGCGCACCGCCACCCGGTGGATGGCCTCGGGTGGAAAGGGGCGGATCGCCCGGAGCACATCCACCTTCTTGTTGCGGATGTCGTCGGCATCAAAGGAGATGGGCGGCTCCATGGCCACCAGGCAGAGCAGTTGCAGCAGGTGGTTCTGGACCATGTCGCGCAGGGCGCCGGCCCGGTCGTAGTAGTCGCCGCGATCCTCCACGCCCACGGTTTCGGCCACCGTGATCTGCACCTGGTCGATGTAGCGGCGGTTCCAGATCGGCTCGAACAGCGAATTGGCAAAACGGAAGGCGAGGATGTTCTGCACCGTGTCCTTGCCCAGGTAGTGGTCGATCCGGTAGATCTGGGACTCAACGAACAGCTCGCCGAGGAACTGGTTGAGTTCGCGGGCCGAGGCCAGATCGCGGCCGAAGGGTTTCTCGATCACCAGCCGGTCGTGGACGCAGTCGCGGCAGACGCCCAGCCGCTGGAGCATGGCCGCGGCCGGCTGCATGGTCGACGGCGGCACCGCCAGGTAATAGATGCGGTTGGCGCGCGCTCCCCAGGCCGTCTCGATGGCGGTCAGACGGGCGCTGAGGGCCAGACCGGAGGCGGGGTGGTCGACATCCTCGGAGAGATAGGAGAGATCGGCGGCAAACTCCGCCCAGGCGGCCGGGTCGACCAGACCGCGCCGGGAGTGCTGTTCCACCCCCTCGCGGAACCGCTCCCGGAACGCCTCGTCGGTCATGGGCCGGCGGGCCACGCCGACCACGGCCAGTTGCCGGGGTAACTGCCGGTCGAGGTACAGGTTGAAGAGGGCCGGAATGAGCTTGCGCCGGGCAAGGTCGCCGGCGCCGCCGATGATGACCACGATGGTCGGAGCAAGGGATGTGGACTGGGGCATGGTCGGCCTCCGTGGTCAGGATTGTTCGCCGTGGCCGCCGAACTGCCAGCGCAGGGCCGCCAGCAGTTTGTCGGCGAAATCGGCCCGGTCCCGCGAACTGAAGCGCTGGAACAGGGCGGCGCTCAGCACCGGCACCGGCACGCCCTCGTCGACGGCGGCATGGATGGTCCACCTTCCCTCGCCGCTGTCGGCCACTCGACCGGCGAAGCTGGCCAGATCGGGCTGTTCGGCCAGGGCGCGGGCGCAGAGATCGAGCAGCCAGGAGGGGATCACCGAGCCCCGCCGCCACAGTTCGGCGATATCGGCCAGATTGAAATCGTACTGAAAATGCTCCGGATGCTTGAGCGGCGCGGTTTCGGCATCGGCGGTCCGTTCGCCCAGACCGATGCCGGCGTGACGGAGGATGTTGAACCCCTCGGCATAGGCAGCCATCAGCCCGTACTCGATGCCATTGTGGACCATCTTGACGAAGTGGCCGGCGCCGCTCGGCCCGCAGTGCAGCCAGCCCTGCTCGGCGGTCGACGAACCCACCCGACCCTCCGTCGGCGTCACCTCGCCGGTCCCCGGGGCCAGATCGCGAAAGATCGGCATCAGGCGGCCCACCGGTTCGACCTCGCCGCCGATCATCAGACAGTAGCCCCGCTCCCGACCCCAGACGCCGCCGCTGGTGCCGACATCGAGGAAGTGAATGCCCCGGTCGCGCAGAGCCCCGCTGCGGCGGATGGCATCCTGGTAGTGGGAGTTGCCGCCGTCGACCAGAATATCGCCCGGCGCAAGCAGCGGCGCCACCTCGTCGATCACCCCGTCCACGGTGGCCGCCGGCACCATCAGCCAGACGATGCGCGGCGCGTTGAGGTGGGCGATGAAGGCTTCGTAGCCGAGGGCGCCGATCGCTCCTTCGTCGGTCAGCGCGGCAACCGGTTCCGGCCTTCGGCCGTAGACCACGCACCGATGCCCCTTGCGCAGCAGCCGCCGCACCATGTCGCCGCCCATGCGGCCGATTCCGATCATGCCGATATCCATATCCATTCCTCCTTGGGTTGCCGCCTGTCCACCCTGTCCCGGTCAGGGCGGACAGATCGTTGACCGTCGCAGCCAGCGATACAGCCGGGCGCAGTGGCGCTGGAATCGTTCGTCTTCGCGGTCACGGGGCCGTTCCAGGTCGATGGCCAGTTGACCGCCAAGGGAGCCGGTTGTCCTGTCCAGGAACAGCACCCGATCGGCCAGGGCGACCGCCTCCTGGACATCGTGGGTGACAAAGAGCATCGTCTGTCGCCGGAGGGACAGTTCGAGCAGCAGATCCTGCATCTCCTCCCGGGTCTGGGCATCGAGGGCCCCGAAGGGTTCGTCCATCAACAGCAGGCGGGGCGAGCGGATCAGCACCCGGGCCAGGGCCACCCGCTGCTTCATGCCGCCGGACAGTGCCTTTGGCAGGTAGTCGCCGTACCCGGCCAGACCGACCAGCCCGAGCAGCCGCTCCGCCTCCTCCTGGTAGCGCCGCCGGGCCTCCCGGTTGCCGCGCAGGCCGAAGACGATGTTTTCACCGACGGTCAGCCAGGGAAAGAGGGCGTCCTCCTGAAAGACCACGCAGCGATCCGGACCGGGCCTGTCGATGCACTCGCCGTCGAGCAGGCAGCACCCGTGCGTGGGGGCGAGAAAGCCGGCGACGATGTTCAGAAGGGTCGACTTGCCGCAGCCGCTGCGGCCGATCAGGCAGACCAGTTCGCCGGGCCGGACCGCGAAGGACAGGTCGCGAAGCACCGGCTCGGCCACCCCGTTGTGGACAAAGCTGTGGCCAAGGTTGACCACCTCAAGGATTGCCGGCTGGCCGCTCTCCATCATCCCCCCGACTCAATCCCCTCAGACCTGCCGCCGGGCGCTCTTGAAACAGCAGCGCAGCAGCAGCACCAGCAGCCGGTCGCAGAGCCGGCCGATCAGGGCAATCAGCAGGATGCCCACCAGGATGATCTCGGTCTGGCCGAGCATGCGGGCGTCCATGATCACCGCCCCCAGGCCGTCGGGCACGCCGGTCAACTCGCCCAGCACCAGGTAGGCCCAGGAAATGCCCATGCCCAGCCGCAGACCGGTGACGATGTTGGGCATGGCCAGGGGCAGGAGTATGGCGAAAACGCCGCGCAGCCTGGACACACCGAGCATGGCCCCGGCCTGGTAGTAGATCGGGTTCACCAGTTGGGCGCCGGTGAGGGCATTCTGGTAGATGGGGAAGAAGGCGGCCAGGGCGACGAGAAAGACTGTGGTCTTGATGCCGATGCCGAACCAGATCAGGGCCAGAGGCAGCCAGCAGATGCCGGGCACGGCCCGCAAACCGCCGATCAGGCCCGCAACCAACCGGTTGACCAGGACCAGGCGGCCGGAACAGATGCCCAGGGGGATGCCGAGTACCGCGGCGATGGTGAAGCCCGACAGCACCCGAACCAGGGAGGCGGCGAGATCGCCGGCGAAACGACCGCCATAGGATCCCTGTTCGGCGGTACCGAACACATAGCGGGAGCCGGCCTCGAACACCGCCAGCGGTGAGGGCAGCAGGTAGGCCGGCACCAGGCCGCCGCTGCTCACCGCAAACCAGGCCGCCAGCGCCGTCAGCGGCAGCAGCAGGGCCAGCCCGATATCCTTAGCGTCCATGGTGTCTCTTGCCTTGCTCTATGGTTCGATGACCTGTTTTCCAAATCTCAAATTGCAGGTACGTCACCCCGGCGCAGGCCGGGGTCCAGATAAGGTGCAACATCATCAAAGACCGGGATGACGGCTCTCAGCAGGAACCCCAACGAACCAGATGACAGCATCTGACCGGGTTTATATTGGAGTTCGTGCCTCACTCCAACCTACGGGCCACGGGCTGGGAGAAGTCTCCAAAACCGGACGATTTCTCGCCTGCGCTCGAAATGACCTGATTTCTTGCACTGTTACCACAACAACACCGTTCCGTCACGGTCGCAGGTCTTTCTCAGCCCTGGTGACGAACCGCAGGTCAAAGAGGCCATCATAATCGGGCTGGCGGGCAATCACCCCCAGGGCCTGCATCCGCTCGCCAAGGTTTTTCGCCTTGCGGACGAAATCCGCATCCATCCGCCAGGCCAGCTCGATATTGGTCGTCGCCTGCTCCAGCACGGCGCGTGGGGTGCCGAAGCTTTCCGCCTCCTTGAGCCAGCGGTCGCGGTCGCGCCGCAAGAGTTCGGTGGCCCGGGCATGGGAGGTGACCAGGTGCTGCACCTTCTCTGGATGCTTGTCGATCATTGCCCGGGTGACCAGCATACCGGCGTTGATGGTGCCCACCGACTCGTCGAAGTAGGGATAGGCCAGGATGCGGCCATAGCCCTGGGCCACCGCCACCGAGGGAAAGGGCTCGCCGGAGAGAAAGGCGTCGATGGCGCCCTGGGCCAGCGCCGTGCCCATGTCGAAGAAGTCGACCCGCACCAGGGTAGCATCCCTGCCCGCCGCGAGACCGTTGCGGCTCAGGGTTTCGCGCAAGAGTATCTCGTGCATGGTGCCCGGCACATAGCCGATCTTCTTGCCACGGAGATCGACTACCTGCCGCACTGTTCCGTCCTTGCGCACCACCAGGGCTGAACTCTTGTTGCACAGGGCCGCAACCACCACCACCGGCTGCCCCATCACCGCCGACTGGATGGCATGGGCCAGGGTTGTCCCGGTCATGTCCAGGCTGCCAGCCAGCAGCGCCGTCTTCTGATCGGCCGGGTTGCTGAAGGGAAAAACCGTGACCGATTCGCCTTGTCGCAGGAAGTCCTTGTAAAAAAATGGCTGGATGGTCTGGGCGGTCTTCCAGGTGCCCACCCGGTACTGGTCAGCCCGGACAGGTGTAGACAGGATGAAGGTGGCCAGCACGGCCAGGGTAACGGTGAGACAGGCTATGGTACGCATTGGTCCTTTCCTCTGCAAAGAATAACGATACAAATAAACAATGCCCGTAGGTTGGGGTGACGCAGGAACCCCAATGAACCGGACGAAAGCATCTGAACGGGGTTATGTTGGAGTTCGTCACTCACTCCAACCTACGCGCTAGTTAATATCGACATCAACAACAGGTGTTTGAGTTTTTGCCTCTATTTTGGATGACAACTTAATTGTTATACCTTCAATGTCTCCATGTTCATCTCTATTGAAATTTGCAAGCCCTGCGTTTTCCATGGCTCGGAGGATCAATGTATTTAATTTTCTCAATTTCGAAGCTTCAGCTTCGAGTTCTTTTGCTGCCTCTTGATAATAGTGTCTGGCAACCAGCCAAGTAACGAGAGCTGAAATAGCCATTGAAACAAATGTTTCTATAAATTGCATTTTCATTTTTCCTATCGTTGAAAGTATAATTTCCCATCTAACGATATTGCCAGAACAAGGTCGTAGGTTGGGGTGACGCAGGAACCCCAACGAATCAGACCAAAGCACCTGACCGGGGTTATGTTGGAGTTCGCGCCTCACTCCAACCTACGCGCTGCGTTCGAGATGACGTCCGAAAGATGTCGTTTCGACGAGCACAACGAGGAGTAATCTCCAGGATTTTCATCAGGATCCCGTCCGGAAAACCATCGGCTGAATTTCGATGGTAATCAGTTTTTCTTTTGATCCCAAGGATTCTCCACCGTGCCCGCCTTGTTCTTCTGCACGTATTCCACAC
This sequence comes from Desulfobulbus sp., assembly GCA_030602145.1. Classification (GTDB taxonomy): domain Bacteria; phylum Desulfobacterota; class Desulfobulbia; order Desulfobulbales; family Desulfobulbaceae; genus Desulfobulbus. Next base: position 4,967 of record JAUWAH010000033.1, on the reverse strand, counting down.
CGATGCAATTTTCACCATTACAGACTATATGAAAAGCGTTGATGATTGGTTAAAAAACCACTTCCCCTCCCTTCCTTTTTTCGCAGAACGTTGCCCGTATGAAGATCGAACGACTGCTGGCGATCATCGTTCTCCTCCTCAACCGCCGAAAAATTACCGCCAAGGAACTGTCGGAGCGGTTCGAGGTGTCTATCCGCACCATCTACCGCGACATTGCCTCCTTGAACGGGGCCGGCATCCCGATAATCGCCAGCCAGGGGCATGAGGGCGGCCTCGCTATCCCCGAAAGCTTCAAACTGAGCCGGCAGCTCCTCACCCCGCGCGATCTGGAAGCAATCATCTCTACCCTGCAGGGGGTCAATCAGGCCATGGCCCACAAGGACCTGCAGCGGATCATCGAAATGCTCGTCAGCCTCTTGCCGAAAGACGACGAAGCAAGGGGCTCCAGCCGTCACCGCTCTTTCATTGTCGACCTCACCCCATGGGGTCCGGTGGATACCCCAAATCAGACGGTGCAGGTGGTGCAGCGTGCGGTGGACGATGCACGCCTGTTAGCTTTCAGGTACAACGACGCCTCAGGCAGGAGCACCAGCCGCACGGTGGAACCCCACACCCTGATTTATAAAGGGTATGCCTGGTATCTGCTCGCCTTTTGCCGGTTGCGCAATGATTTCAGAATTTTTCGTCTCTCTCGCATCTCCGGCCCGCGCCTAGCGGACGGCTCCTTCCTCGGCCGTGACCCCGGCGACATGCATCGCTTTTTCCAATTCGATGACGCTCCCTCACAACCTGTTGTCCTGCGCTTTTCGCCGACGGTGCGCACAAAGGTTGAAGATTCCTTCCCAGGGGCCGAACTCATTCATGGAGAGGACGGCTTTATCACCGCCCGCATCGAACTGCCCGACGATCCCTGGATTTTCTCCTTCATCCTGGGCTTCGGCGCCGATGCGGAAATTCTTGCCCCGGACAGCTGGCGCCAGGCGGTGAAAAAAAACCTTGCCGGAATGAATAATCTTTACGGAACCTGACATAGTGTTGTCACCGGCCATGGTTATCGTCAGCGAAAGGGGTTCGGAGGGTTCCGCAGCCCAGGTGCAGCGGTTTTGACGGCTGCTGCGAGATCATTCTCAGAAAAGGAGCACGCAATGAAGACCAATCCCGTTGTCTGGTTTGAAATCTATGTGCAGGATATGGCACGAGCGAAAAATTTTTACGAAAAAATGCTGGACCTGCAATTGATGCCGCTGCCGAGCGAGGGTATGGAGATGTGGACTTTCCCCATGCTCGATAACGGCCCCGGGGCCATGGGCGCCTTGGTGAAGATGGAAGGTTGCCCCTCCGGCGGCAACAGCACTCTGGTGTATTTCACCTGCGACGACTGCGCAATTGAAGCGGCACGGGCCAAGGAACAGGGCGGGCAAGTCTTCAAGGAGAAATTTTCCATCGGTGAATACGGCTTTATCGCCCTGGTAGCCGACCTGGACGGCAACATGATCGGTCTGCATTCGATGCAATGATGGCCAGCCGGCAGGCGCCGACAACACAATCAATCCACGGTTAAATAACCACGACGCCACCCATGAGGAACCACTGTGGGTGGCGTCTGTTCCAGCCCGTGGCTCGGGGTGACGCTGCTCGTAGATACAAGGTTGGGGTGACGCAGGAAACCCAACGAACCGGAATCATCCAAAACAATTCGAAACCAACCCCGGATCCCACTCCATCTCCCTTAAAAGATCGGCACACCGTTCATTCGAATGCCCCCGCCCCTTGCCGGTGTCGGCTTGGCCGTCGCGGGGGCTGGAGCCGACCTCGGGGAAGACCAGGTTGGCGCCGGCGATCAGGGACAGGCTGTGCGGTTCATGGATGCAGTGGGCGCGAACACCGTCGCCCATCACCAACCGGCTGACCGCCACCATCTGGGCCATGCGCCGCTCGGTGATCATGCCGCAGGGGGTCTTCGGCGAGCCGGGGAAATTGATCCGCCGCATCACCCCGCTGTAGGTGGCACCTTCGTTTCTGGCCAGCAGCATGAGGTCGACGATCTCCTCGGGCGTGTGCTCCGGCCCCACCGGCTCAACGCAGTTCATCCAGCGTAGGCCGACATCGCGCAGCACCCGGATGGTCTGCAAACGCCGCTCCGGCTTGAAGGGGGTGTCGGTGCCCTCGCGGAGGCGGATGGCATGGTAGAAGCCGACAAAGCCGGCATCGAGCAGCTGTTCGCCCTCGGTGTGGGTGATGTCGCGGGTGTTGGCCACCAGCGGGGTGTGCACCGTTTGCTTGAGCAGCCTACCGATCTCCAGCAAGCGGGCGAAAGGATAGGTGCCGGTGGTCATCAGGTTGAGGGCGTCCGCCCCCTCGGCCTCGCCCTGCCTGGCCCAGACGATGACCTGCTCCAGGGGAAATTCGACGCTTTCAGTGAACAGGCCGGCCTGCCGGGTCAGGGAGCAGAAGGCGCAATCCATGGGACAGGGTTCGACGTTGAGGCCGATGTGCATGTGCCGCTCGCCCTTGCTGCCGAAACAGGCCCGGGACAGATGGTTGGCACTTTCCATCAGTGCATAGGTGTCCGGGCTTTCCAACTCCAGGTGCATCAGCACCAGGGCCTCCTCACGGGAAATACCGATCCCGCCCCTGCCTTTGGTGAGAATTGCTTCAACCTTGGGACTAATCCGCCAACTCATGGGTGCTCCTTGCTGTGGGAAAATTAATTCAATGGAGGCTTTTACAAAAAGACGGTTGAGTCATTCCCGAGGTAGTCATCGGGAATCCAGTCCTTGAAAAATCAATGAGTTCTGGATTCCCGCTTTCGCGGGAATGACGAAAAAAAACTCGTCAGCAGTTTAATTTTGCAAGAGGCTCAATGTTGTGCCGTTACGGACCGTTTCCTCGCTTCGGGGCGGGAAGGCAAACTTGGGACGTGGCTCTTTCCGATCAGGTTTGTTGACTTGTTCCGCATCTTGCTCTATTGTACGCTTAACCGTACATATGCATCAGAAGGAATGTCATGGATACAATCACCTACACATCGGCACGAAGCAATCTTGCCCAAACAATGGACAAGGTTTGCGATGATCATGCCCCCGTCATTATCACCCGAAAGGCAGCCAAACCTGTGATCATGATGTCTCTTGAGGACTTTCAAGCCCTTGAAGAGACCGCGTACCTCCTGCGAAGTCCCAAAAATGCCCGCCGACTGCTTGAGTCAATTGCAGAGATTGAGGCCGGCAAGGGGACTGAACGGGAGTTGGCAGATTGAAGCTCATCTTTTCCAATCACGCTTGGGACGAATACCTGTACTGGCAAAGGACCGACAAGAAAATTGTGCAACGGATCAACACCTTAATCCGAGAGATTAAACGGATGCCCTACGAGGGGATAGGGAAACCCGAACCTCTGAAACATAGCCTCTCCGGATACTGGTCCCGGAGAATCAACGATGAGCATCGCCTTGTCTATAAGGTTGAAAACGATTCCGTACTTATTGCCCAGCTCCGATATCATTATTGACATTCCCTCCCGCACCATTCTCCAGGCATAACAGCAAGCATCAGCCGATCCAGGTTTGGGGTGACGCAGGAACCCCAACGAACCGGACGAAAGCATCTGGTCGGGTTTATGTTGGAGTTCGTGCCTCACTCCAACCTACGGGCTACCTCTGAAAAACCGTGTTTGATTCCCGTCCGGTTGATTGAATGTTAAAAATCATCGGGATCCGGGCTAATTTCCGGATATTAAAATAAAGAAGATTGATATTTTACCATGATTACACGGGGATTGAGACCTGGATTAAAATTATATTTTTTTGCGGTTAAATAAGCCTTCATAAGACGTTTAGATCTCGAAAATGATTTACTGTACTCCTGGCTTCCTATTTCTTCTTTTTCCCAAACTTTATTGTAATAATCAATGTTATAGCACCCACATGATGTAACATAGGCATATTCTGAAATATCTATATGTCCACATTTCCGACACTCTCCCCACCAGTAATTCTCCATGACCATTGGCACCTTTTTTATACTTGGGAAGTGATAAAGCCAACCGTTTTCCAATTTATCAGTTGGCGGGTTCAAATTAAATAAAATAACAATATCTTGGATATCCTTACACCAAAAAGCAGCTTTTCTTTCTTCAACAACAGTCGGCTTTCCAGGCTTGACTTCTATAAATTTTTCTTGTTTTGGAAGATAAAAATCTGGCATATAATTGTAATAAACATAGTCATTACCCACTTCTTCATAAAATGGTTCATAATCATATTCAACACCAAGCGAATCGAGAAACACAGCCCATCTTGCTTCTATTCTTGAACGAAATAACACTCCACCGTAATTAGTTTTTCTTGCTTTTATTTCATAAGACCTATCAATCATTATAATAATTTTGCAAAAAAATAATATTAACAGGAAAACATTGCCGACGTAAAACTGCTAATTCCAGTCCCCTCTTCGCAATCATCCGCCTCACCCTTTCCCCTCTGCCTTGCGGTTCTTCCATTTGCCATACACCACCGGCACCAGGGCAAACAGGCCCAGCAGGGCAAAGGCGCCCAGCACCCGGGACGAGGCGATCCCGGCCAGGGAGTCGATGGTGGCCAGGCTGGCGCCGGCATTGACGTAGACGAATCCTCCGGGGATGATGCCGATCAGGGTAGCCAAGGTAAAGGTGCGCAGGGGCAGACGGGTGAGGCCGGCGGCGAGGTTGATCAGAAAAAAGGGAAAAACCGGCACCAGGCGGAGAAAGAGCAGGTAATTGAAGCCGCGGGTCTCCAATTCGCGGTTGAGCCCCTCCAGTCGGGGGCCAAACTTGGCCAGCACCGCGTCGCGCAGCAGATAGCGGGTGACGATACAGGCCAGGGCAGCGCCAAGGGTGGCGGCGATCACCGCCCAGAGCGTGCCCATGATCGATCCGAAAATCGCCCCGGCGGCGAGCGACAGCACCGTCGCTCCGGGCAGGGAGAGCGC
>JAUWAH010000128.1 GCA_030602145.1 Desulfobulbus sp. | reverse complement strand
GCATCCGGTCCCGCTCGGCCTTCAACTCCTCGTACTCCTGCTCGGCCCGCTGCACAGCCTCGTCCTGACGCTTTTTGATTTCCTCGATCTTGCTCTTGAGCTTGTCCTGCTTGATGGTCAGTCCAGGGGCACCGAACAGGGTGTTGGCCAGGTAGGAAAAGGAAAAGAGCATCAGCGCCACATCGTCTTCCTTGATGGCGGCCAAAGTGTCGGCATCGATCTCATAGGTGTCCAAAAACGAGCTTTCAAAGATGAAGGCGCGGAAGGTGTCGAGGTCGGTGGAGGCCATGAAGAACATCCGCTTGGCCGCCTCGCTCAGGGTGGCCTGGAGTCCGAAGGATTTGCGCCGCATCACCAAGCGGAGCCACTCCTTGTTCATCTCGTCTCGCAGGTCGACCCCCTGGTCGGCCCGCCACTCGCCAATTGTCCAGTGTTTGGGCTCATCATGTCCCTTGCAGTGCGGTTCCTTGACCAGGAAAAAAAACTTCTCTTCGGCGGCATCATTGGTGCCACCTTCGTGGAAATCGGCCATGCCCACCGGGTAGTATCGGCAGGCCGAAGGGCGGTCCGAGTAGACGGTGCAGCCTTCGGGCGTGACAAAGGGGCAGCCGTTCCTGTCGCCAACCAGTTTGATCTGCACCCCGGGCATATCGGTTTTTTCCAGGTAGGTCGGCTCGGTGTAGGCGGTGATGAATTCATGGGCCGGCATGTTGAGCCGCTTTCTGAGCACGAGAATGTCGTAAGGGGTCAGTACGATCTTGATGTTGTGGCAGCAGGCGGTGAAACAACTGACTCCGGGGTGACATTCGAATTGAAGTCGGGAGTCAAGCGTCAGCTTTTTGGGCAGAATGTTGGAGGGATTCTTGTCGGTGGACTTGATAAAATCGGTATCGGCATCACTATATTCGTCAATGGCCATGGGGCACCTCGTGCTGGAGAAAAAAACTGAAGGCGCCCATAAGGCGCCGGATGGAGCCGGTTATTGTACCATGCACCTGACCGGTGTCAAACCCTATCGGGGCATGCATCTATTTTTCATCCGTTGCATGCGGAGTTAGATGAGCCATGCCGGACACCCGACACAGCCGGCGCCTATGTCAGGAAACACCGAAAAAGTCCATGCCCCTCGGCATATTTTATGTCTTTTCGCAGGCAAACCTGCTATGAAGAAAACAGATCATTTTTATCAGGACCAAGAGATATCCATGAAAAAATTTTTATACAACCCCGTTGACCTGAGCAAGGTCAACACCCTGATCTATCATCTCCCCGATGGTCCTTCCTTTTCCGTCGACATGGATGGCTACGCCAGCTTTCTTGATTTCGACATGGAATGGGGAGACGTCTGCGACACCTCCGACATTGATGGTGTCCTCCATTTCTTTCCCCGGGGGAATGCCTGATTCCGCCCCGCGCCCGCCGCACCACACCTTTTTCCCCATGTCTCCAGCGATTGACATTCTCGAGGACGGTCATGTCCACACCCGGCTGTGCAACCATGCTGTCGGCGAGATGGAAGAATATGTTGAACAGGCGGTGCAACGCGGCCTAACAACCATTGTTTTCCTTGAACACCTGGAGACTGCGATCAGCTACCAGCCGCGCAGTTGGCTCGACGATGACGATTTCGCCTATTATTTCGAGGAGGGGAATCGGCTGAAACACCGGTATCAGGGTATGATCCGTATACTTCTGGGGGTGGAGACCGGCTTCAATCCCGAGGCGGCACCGCTCATTCGCGAGCGGATTGCCCGGTATCCGGTCGAGCGGGTCGGGCTCTCCTGCCATTTTTATCGGCATGGCGACACCCATCTCAATCTGCTCAGCCGGCGTCGGCAGAGCCTTGATCAACTGGCGGCCATCGGACCGGAAACGGTGATCGCCGACTATTTAGCCGCCCTGATCGAAGGCGTCCAGTCCATCGACTGCGATGTGGTCTGTCATCTGGACGCGGTCCTGCGCCATCTGCCCGGCGTCCGGTTCAGCGCCGCGCACCGGCGGCAGGTGGAAGAGTTGCTGGACAGCATGCAGGCCAGGAAGGTAGCCCTGGAAATCAACACTTCGGGGTTTGACTACCGGGGGACGGTTTTTCCCGCCGACTGGATCATAGCCGAAGCCCTGCGGCGCGGCATCATCCTCCGCGCCGGCTCCGATGCCCACCAGCCCTCCGAGGTCGGCCGATATTTCGAGCAACTTCCCCGCTATCTGGCCGAACGAACCGCCTGAGAGATTGCGACGACCTCCATCCGGGCCGGCCCCCGTCCCTCATACCCTCACACCTTGATAAATTTTCCCATGGCGTCGCGCAGCGACTGGGCATTGAACGGTTTGATCAGAAGCGCATTGATCCCCGCTGCTGCAGCCGCCTCGTGATCTTGGACATCCGATTGGGTGGTGACCATGATCACCGGCAGACTGTCCGCCGGATACATGGTCCGGATCTGCTTGGTTAGTTCGATCCCCGATATTTCCGGCATGTTGAGATCGGTCAGCACCATGGCCGGCTTTTCTTTGGCCAACCACTCAAGGGCCCCGGCCGGGAACTCGAAGAGGACAGGGTCAAAACCCAACTCATGCAAGGTTGCCTTATAAATATTGAGGATCATGCGGGAATCGTCAACTGCACAGATCTTGATCCTGGCCTTGCCCTCCAATTCCTCGCCGGCGATCTTGGCGGCGAAATCGTCCAACCCCTTCTCCTGAAGCAGGGTGACATAATGGGCTTTGATGTCCCGGTGGGCATGGGGCAGATAAACCAGGGCCAATTCCTGGAAAAACTCCTCGGGCGCCAGGCTGAGGAAGATATTGTCGACCTGGGCATTGACGATGATTTTGACGATGTGGCGGGATTCATCGGTCTGCGGCCGGATCATGTTCTTGATGCCGGCGGCGAGGATTTCGTTGAAGTTGCGGTCGATGGCGCGGGCAGCCGCCGTGCAGACATGATCCTCGGCATCGGTCAGGCCGGCGGCGAGGGTGTAGGCCCCCTTGCGCAACGGTAGGAGAGCCAGGGCCTCGTAGGCGGCAAAACGAACGTTGGGATTGCGTGGCATGGTGTTGAGCAGGGCGCGGATCGGCATGATGGCGCTCTCGTCGCCGATTTCACCGAGCACGTTGAGGGTATGGACCAGCAGGTCGCTGTTCCCCTCCTTGAGATTTTCGATCAGCACCGGTACCGCCTTGATGCCGATGCGCACCAGTTCATCCTTGGCGTAGATACGCATGTGGGCGTAGTGGGACCGGAGGGTATCGTTGAGCTTTTCCAGGCTGACCTGATCCTGGACATCGGCGAAGATGCCGAGGATGATCAGGTCCAGTTCGTTGTCCGTGCCCATCCGTTCCGCCAGCCGGTGCATGGCGGTGTTGGTGCCGATTTGTCCCAGGGCGTGGATGGCGGCGATGATCAGTTCCCGGTCCGCCGCATAGAGGTAATCGGTGAGGGTGTTGATCGATTCGGGATCGCCGATCAGCCCCAGATTCTCGATAATCATCTTGATCGTCGCCGTCTCCTTGGTTTGCGCCAACAGGTCGATCAAAACCGGGGTCGCCTCCTCGAACTTGAGTTCGCCGGCGGTCTCGATCATGATGGTCTTATCGGTGATATCGGGACTGGCCAGGGAGGTAAGCAGCACTTCCGGGTAGGCGATCAGGGTGGAGATCAGGGTTTCACGGATGATCGGCAAGCACGTTGCCAAATCGGGATGGTTGACCAGCAGGTGATTGAGCAGGGGGACCGTGAAGGCGACATCGCCACGCGACAGTTCGTACAAGAGCCTGTTTTGGGTCTTCTTGTCCACTTCGCCGAGATGTTCCAGCACCAGCCGGGCCTTGAGCATATCGCCGGTCTGGATGTTGGCCTTGATCTCCTCGATCATATGGTCCGCATTCAATGATGCCATGTGTCCCCCTGCTGTCTCACGGTCTGATTATTTGATGAACCAGTCGACCCCGAGCCGACTGATCACATTCAACCCTCCACATACTACCATGCTATCGATTTTACCCTGATGGTCAAGGAAGACTTGTATCTCGTACGATCTGGTGCCGGCGTTGCAGACTATGATATAGGTCTTGTCAGTGGCCAACTCGCCCGAACGGGTCCGGACCTGCCCGTATTCAAGGGCGACCCACCGCTCGGGGCCGTATTTTTTGACATAGGGTGCAGCCTCCAGGGGATGACGGAGATCGAGCACCGCCCAGTTCGGTTCGATGGACATATCCTCCATCCAGGCGAGGAAACGGTCCAGATCCACCCGTCGCAATCGATGGTCGCACATGTTCTCGGCCACATAGGCGGCGGCGTTGATTGAGTCGATGGCCGAGGAAAAGGGCGGCGCATAGGCCATCTCCACCAGGCCGAACGCCTCGATGGTCGCGCCCTGGGCGATTAGGGCTGCGGCGGCGTCCACCCGGGCCGAGATCGAATCGTTCATCATGCCGAAGGCCTGGAGCCCGAGGACCCGCCGCGACCTCCGGTCGAACACCAACTGGAGGATCACCACCGCCTGGTCGGGGAAGAAATGAGCCCGATCCGGTGGCGAGGTCAGGGCGTAATCGGCCTCGAACCCCTCCTTCAGGGCAGCTTCGTAGGTGATGCCGGTGGCGGCGATGCACCGCTCGAAGGCCTTCATGATGAAGGAGCCGCAGACCCCCTTGAACTGTGAGGGGATGGAGGCCATGTTATCGGCCACCACCCGCCCTTCCCGATTGGCGAGCGACCCCATGGGCGCATAGGTTTCGCGGCCGGTGACCAGGCTGGTTACGGCGATGCAGTCTCCGGCGGCATAAATATTCGGGTCGGAGGTTTGCAGCCGCTGGTTGACCCGGATGCCGCCCCAGGAAGTGACATCCAGGCCCGCCTCCCTGGCCAGTTCGCTGCGCGGCCGCACGCCCACTGCCATGATCACGAGATCGGCATCCAGGGTCCGGCCGGTGGTCCTCACCCCGCACACCTTGCCCTGACCATCGTCGAGCAGTTCGACCGCCGATTCCCCGGTGAACACGGCCACGTTCTTGTCGATCAGGTGCTTTGTCAGCATCACCGCAAAATGACGATCCACCAGTTTGGGCAGCAGTTGCGGCGCCAGTTCAAGCAAGGTGGTCTCGATCCCCCACAGGTCGGTCAGGGCCTCGGCCATCTCGATGCCAATGGCGCCGCCGCCGATGACCACCGCCCGGCTCACCTTGCCCTGGGCGATCCTGGCCTTGATCTCGATGGCCTTGTGGAGATCGGAAATGGTGAACACGCCATCGAGTTCCGCTCCGGGGATGGGCAGGTCAAAGGGTTTGGCGCCGGTGGCCAGCATCAGCTCATCGTAGGCAAGTCGCTGCTCGACACCGCTGTCGAGGTTCCGTACCAGCACGGTTTTCGCTTGCCGGTCGATGGCCAGGGCCCGGGTACGGGTCAGAACCCGAACCCCCTTGGAGTGCTCGAAAAAATTGGCATCGCGAACCACATGGAAACTGGTGGCGCGCAACTCGCTTTCATCCGAGACATCGCCGCTGACATAATAGGGAATGCCGCAGCCGCCGTAGGAGATCAGGCTGTCCTGATCGACCATGGTCACCTCCCAGTCGGGCCGCAGCCTTTTCAATCGGCATGCCGCCTTGGGACCGGCGGCAACTGCCCCGACAATCACGATCTTCTTGTTCATGGGATATTTCCTCCTCTATTGTGAATGGAAGACAACGAAGTTCAGATACACTAACTCCCCGGGCAGACATTGGGCCGTCCGGAGGAAGAATTCAGGGTTGCCGGCTTTCGACCGGAGTCGGCTCGGCGGCCGGTGACACGTCGGCAGAGGATGTGTCGGCAGGTGGTGAAGCGGCCGATCCGGCCTCCTTGTCCTCGCGCACCTCAATCTCGCGACGCAACTGGCCGGACAGGCTGGAGAGGAAAGCTTGGCCGTCGAACACCGGTGCCTCTCGGGTGCCGCCGATTTCCGCCGCAACGGTGGCCTTGGTTTGCACCACCAGTTGGGTTGCGGCCGCCAGTTTCTCGCCGACCGGCAGATGGACCCGATAGCGAAGGCCGCCGTCCGGTAGGATCGTGCCATCGATCCCGACCATCACGTCACCGGCCACCAGGTGGATCCGTGTGCATTCGACCCGACCGTTCCTGCCCTCGCAGACCATCTCCTTTTCCCTACAACGGAACCATTCCTGATCCAGACCGGCCAGATCAAGGATCTCGCGAAGGACCCCCTTTGGTTTGAACCTGATCCTGTCCAGGCTGGCCGCGACAGTGAACGAAGGCAACGAGCCGCCCGTCTCGGCAGGGTCCATGGTAAAACTGTCCGCACGCAGGTCGATGGCCCCTTGGGAGTCCGCCAGCGCATGAAAGAGAGGGTGCATGTCGCTCAACAGCCCGCCGGTCAACGACGGCCTGAGTGGCTGGTCCTTGAATATCTGGCTGGCGGCCGGCAGGGATATCGTCGGCCGATCGGCGACCAGATCCCAAGAGGGCTCCACGGAAACCTGACGGCCATCGAGCTGCCCGTCGATACGAACCCGCAGAGTGCCGCGGTTCAAATCAATGGGCAAGCTGACCTGGCGCAGCCCAAGCCCTCCCCGGAGCCGCAGGGAATCAGCCGACAGTTCGGTGCTCAGCATCACCTGGCTGCTCTTCAAGGGCAGGGTAAGAGGCAGGGAAAGGAGAAACGGAGCCGGTCGGGTGCCGACCAGGGAAACATTCCGGCCGATCAGGGGGACCAGCAACGGGGTGAGGGTATTCATGTCGGGCATGAATACCCCCTGCAATTCCAGGGAGGGCGGCGTGGTTCCCGCCACGAGACCGGCGCCTTCGAACCTGAGCGGCGTCGTGCGCAGGTAGATGGAGGGAATCTTGACCATCTCCCCCCTGCCCTCGCGCTGGAGGCTCAGGGCGACCATCGGCCGGGGATCGGTAAAAACTATTTTCTTGCCGTGAAGGACGGTC
>JAUWAH010000274.1 GCA_030602145.1 Desulfobulbus sp. | reverse complement strand
ATCCCAACGGCGACGGCATTCCCGACATCCTCACCGCCACCATCAACCTGCCCGCCTGGCCCAACGGCGCCGCCGCGTCCACCATTGCCCTCTCCTTCAACTGCACCCAGTACGACAGTGCCTCGGTGGTCATCGGTCAGCAGCAAAACGGCTACGGTGCCGGCGAACTGACCAACGTGGCGATCAACGGCGAGGGTGTTGTGGTGGCCTCCTACTCCAACGGCCAGCAAATCAACATCTCCCAGTTGGTGCTGGCCAAGTTTCAGAATCCCGGCGGCCTCAAACTGGCCGGGTCCAACCGGTACACGGCACCGTCCGAGGTCGGCACCATCCGTGTGGGACTGCCCGGCCCGGAACTGGGCAGACTGTTCACCAACTCCCTGGAACAGTCGAATGTCGACATGGGTCAGGAATTCGTCAAAATGATCACCACCCAGCGCGGCTTTCAGGCCAACTCGAAAATCATCACCACCGTCGACGAAATGCTGGGCGAACTGATCAATCTTAAACGCTAAGAGTCATTTTTTCGACACGCGACCCCATTGTCCTCGCCGACAATGGGGTCGCATCGCCATTTCCTCCCCGTCTGTTTCCTCCGGACACCCTCCGCTTCGTCTGCCCGGGCTCTTCCCCTCGTTGGCATTTTACTTGCATCCTTGTCTTCGATTCGGGATTTCGGTACACTTTGAACATCGAAGTGCCATTTTCCTGTCAATCCCCCTTTAGCTGAAGGAACGATCGCGTGGACATAGCAACCCCAATCGGCATTCTTGTCGCTTTTGGCTTGATGATTTGGGCCATCCTCATGGGTGGCCCCTTAACCATGTTCATCGACGTGCCTTCGATCGCCATTGTGTTCGGCGGTACCGCCGGTGTCATCCTGATCAACTTTCCCCTCGCCGATGTCGTCGGCACCATCGCCATTTTCAAGAAAACCGTCCTCATCAAGGAAGCCGACACCAACAAACTCATCGCCCAGATGCTGGAGTTCGCCAACAAGGCCCGCAAGGGCGGCATTCTCTCTCTCCAGGACTCCATCGACTCCATAGACGACAAATTCATGGTCAAGGCCCTGCAGATGGCGGTTGACGGCCAGGAACCGGCCGACCTCAAGGCCATGCTCCTCACCGAGATCGACAACATTGCCGCCCGGCACAACAACGGCGCCGAGATCCTCAGCACCATGGGGGCCATTGCGCCGGCCATGGGCATGGTCGGCACCCTGATCGGCCTGGTCCAGATGCTGGCGAACATGGACGATCCCGCCTCCATCGGCCCGGCCATGGCCGTGGCCCTGCTCACCACCTTTTATGGCGCGGTGATGGCCAATGTCCTCTTTATTCCCATGGCCGGCAAGCTCAAGACCCGCTCAAAAACGGAAATCCTGCAAAAAACCGTCATTACCGAGGGCATGGAGTCGATTTTGTCCGGCGAGAATCCGCGAATCATGGAACAGAGGCTGCACGCCTACCTCGCCCCGAAAAAGCGGGAATCGATGTTTAAATAGGAGGGAGGCCCCACCATGGCAAAAGAACAAAGCTGCCCTCCCGGATTGCCGATGTGGATGGCGACCTACAGCGACCTGGTCACCCTGCTGCTGACCTTTTTCGTGCTGCTCTTGAGCATGGCCAACATGGACCCGATCAGATTCCTTCAGGCCAAGACCTCGATCAAGGAAACCCTGGGCTCGAACACCCCCATTGCGCCGGTTCCGTTTACCATCCCCATCATGCCCTCGCCGCCGAAATCCAAGTTCACACCGATTCCTCACCAGGGTGCCAACCAATACTTCAAGCGTATCCAGAGCGATCTGGAATTGGCCAAACTCGACGCCCAGGTCGAAGCACTGCTCAAGGACAACGACTCCATCATCCTCCGCATCAACGATTCAGTCCTCTTTGAGGCAGGCAAGGCGACCCTCGATCCCACCTCCCACCCGATCCTTCGTAAAATTGCCGATATCGTCAGACCACTGCCGATGACCATGCGCATTGAAGGCCACACCGATCATACCCCTGTAGCCGGCGGCAGGATGACCAACTGGGATCTGTCGGTGGCACGGTCGGTGGCGGTGATGGGCTTTTACCAGCGGAGCGAATCCTTCCCCATGGACCGGATGTCCGCCGCCGGCTACGGCGACACCCGTCCGGTCGCTGCCAACACCTCTCCGGAAAACATGGCCATCAACCGGCGGGTCGATTTCATTCTTCGCAGCGATCGCCCGGTTGGTGGTGACGACAAACCCACCACCCCCATCCCCTTCTAAGCCCAGCGCGGACTGATAGGAAACAACCATGGCCGACAAGAAAGCAGAGAAAAACGAGGAACCGAAAAAGGGCGGCAAAAAAAAGCTGATCATCCTGATCGCCTCAGCCCTGATCCTTCTCCTTGGAGGGGGTGGCGCCGGCTACTACTTCCTGATCCACAAACCGAAACAGGAGGAGTTGAAGCGCCAGGAAGAGGAGAGCAAGGCGGGTTCGCTGCTCAAGAAGGTTCCCGAGGAAGCGGACATCGGTCCCATGGTGGAGATCAAGGAGTTCATCGTCAACATCATCGGCACCGATGCGCCCCACTATGTCAAGGCCTCGCTGTCGTTGGAGTTGGACCGGATGGAGACCGTGGATGAGGTCAACAAGCGGATGCCCCAGATCCGCGATGCCATCCTCCTGCTCATCGGCAACAAAACCTTCGAGGAGTTGCAGGACATCCAGGGCAAGAACCAGGTCAAGGCCGAATTGAAGAGCAAGATCAACTCATTTCTGAAGACCGGCAAGGTCAACAACGTCTACCTGACCGATTTCGTGGTCCAATGAACCAGGCTGAACCGATCCTCACCAAGGCGGAGATCGCCGAACTGCTCGCCGCCATCAAGGCCGGCAAGGTCTCCACCGACCTGGTCGAGCAGGGGAGGCCCCCATCCCGGCAGCCCCTGGTCTCCACCCAACTGGATCTGATCAGGACCTACGAGCGCAGCCGCATCAGCGGCGAGATGCGCATCCCCAACCTGGACATCGTCCTCGACAACTTCTCCCGACGCTTCTCCACCAGCCTGACCAATGCCATGCTGCGCAATTTCAGCATCGAGCGTGAAGAGATCGCCACCACCGACTTCCAGCAGAGCCTGGCCGATCTCAAGGGCCAGGGGGCGGTGGGCATCTACGGCCTCTCGCCCCTCAAGCACGGTTGCCTTTTTCATTTCGACAACCTGCTGGCCTTTACCCTGCTGGAACTCATGCTCGGCTCATCCCAATCCAGCGAATCGCTGGCCCTGGAGCGCGGCCTGACCACCATCGAGATCGCCATCCTCAAAACCGTGCTCACCGACCTGTGCAACGAATTGCGCCACGTGATGCGGCCGGTGGTCGACCTGGAGGTGCAGTTGGCCAAGGTGGAAAACAATTTCCGGCTGGTCAACATCGTCGAACCCGAGGTCGAGGTCCTGGTGACCCCCTTCACGGTCCGTTTGGCCGGGGAGGTCTGCGGCCAGATGCGGTTGATCGTCCCCTACCTGACCCTGGAACCGCTCCGGGAAAAATTCAAGGCCCTGGTCACCATCTCCCAGGCCGCGGCCAACACCTGGACCGACCTGATCGCCAGGGAATCCCTGGAGATGGAGAACCGGGTCGTCGCCCGCTCCGGCCTGATCAACATGACCATCCGCACCATCCTGGACCTGCAGCCCGGCGACATCGTCGATCTGCAGTACAATCCCGAACAGCCCCTGACCATCCTGGTCGAGGATCATCCCCTTTTCCTGGCCATCGCCGGCGAACGCAACGGCAAGAAGGCCTTTCACGTCACCGGCCGGTACAGCAACCGCTTAGGAGGCATCCATGGCAGCACCTGATGGTCTTGAACCGCAGCGGCTCAACCCGCTCAACCCCGAGGAAACCGCCGAACTGCTCAAGGACAACCAACCGGAATCCCCGGCCCGCAACGGCCAGAGCAGCCTGGCAAGGGAACTGGAATTCCTCTACGACGTGCCCCTGCATGTCTCGGTGGAGGTCGGGCGGGCACGCATTCTGCTCAAGGACCTTCTCCAGATGGGCGAGGGCTATGTGGTGGAGCTGGACAAACTTGCCGGCGAACCGCTCGACCTCTACGTCAACGGTCGCCTGATTGCCAGGGGCGAAGCGGTGAAGGTGGGCGACAAGTTCGGCATCAAGCTGACTGAGGTGGTCAGCCAGTCCGACCGGATCGAGAACCTGGGCTGACCCATGCCACGTCTTTGCTTCTTTCTTGCCACACTGTGCCCGACCACTGCCTTGGCCGCCGAGACGACCTCCATGACCTCGGCCCTGCTCCGTACCCTCTGGGCGCTTTTGGTGGTCACCGGCCTGATTCTCGCCCTCTACGGTCTGGCCAAAAGACGGCTGCGGTTTGGACCGACGGGCGGCTCCGCCATCAAAATCATCGAAATACGGGCCTTGCAGCCGAAGGCCAGCCTGGCCCTGGTGGAGGTGCGCGGCCGGGAGTATCTGCTCGGGGTCAGCGGC
>JAUWAH010000024.1 GCA_030602145.1 Desulfobulbus sp. | reverse complement strand
ACGCAACAATCGGACCGCTTCGACAATGGCGCCGGGCATCATCAGCAAGCTGCGTAGCCGGCCGCCAAAGCCCAACCCCTTGACACCACCGCACTCCAGGGCCGCCAGTTCAAACCCCAGTCCGGCCAGGGCCTGCTGGTCAAGCAGGCGTGAGGTCCCGATGAACAGTACTCGACTGCTGTCCAGCCGCTCCCGGACAGCAGTGGCCACGGCGATGCCGGGAAAGAGATGCCCGCCGGTTCCGCCGCCGGCCACAATCAACCGCATCGTCCCCCCTGTCCGTCCATGACACCACAGGCTGTCCCGTTACCGCCTCCCGCAGTCAACTCACCCACCAACTCCTCAACCTCGGCCATCGCCTCGGCAAAGCATTCCGGACAATAGCCATGGGTGATCCATTGATGGTCAGGCAGACAGGTGCGTGTCTCCCAGGTCCCGTTGGTTTCGATTCTGCGACAAACGCAACAGACGCGAATCATGACTGCACCTCCTTACTTTCTTGCCGTAGTCCCGCCCAGGAGCCGGACCTGTTCGGCAAAAACCCTTCCCCGTTCCGCATAGCCGGAGAACATATCGAAACTGGCGCATCCCGGGGCCAGCAACACCAGGTCGCCGCCGACCGCCGCTGACCTGGCTCGTCCCACTGCATCCGCCATGGTGGTGGCCCGCTCCGTTGCGACCACCGTCCCAAGGGCTGCCTCCATCAAATCGGCTGCCTCGCCGATCAGCACCAGATGCTTGACCTTGGCTTGGACCACGTTTCGCAGCAGGTTGAAGTCGCTGTTCTTGTCCCGGCCGCCGGCAATGAGCACCACCGGGGCTTCGCAGCCGACCAGGGCCGCCTCCAGGGCACCGATGTTGGTGGCCTTGGAATCGTCCACGAATCGGATCCCGTCGATGATGGCCACCTCGGCCATGCGGTGCGGTGGCGGCTCGAAATCGGCCAGGCCGCGCCGCAGGTCGGCGGCGGCGCAGCCATGCAGGGTGGCGGCCAGGAGGGCGGCGGCGGCGTTCAACCGGTTGACCGAGGAATGGAGCCTGGTCGAGCCCAGGTCGTACATCTCCTGCTGCTTCTCGCCGCCCCGATCCAGGGCAATGATCACCCGGCTGTCGGCGATCAGTGCCTCGCACCCGGCGGTCCGGCCGAAGGTGCAGCGCTGCACCCCGGCATTGACCGGAGCATTCGCTGCCAGCGCGTCGTCGCTGCCCAGGATGGCGATATCGCCCGTCTTCTGAGAGCTGAACAGGCGCATCTTGGCCTCGGCATAGGCGGCCAGGGTGCCATGACGGTCGAGATGATCCGGCGAGATATTGAGCAGCAGGCCGATATCGGGCCGAAAGGATCCGGCCAGGTCGAGTTGAAAACTGGAGAGTTCGAGCACCACCGCATCATACCCGTCCGGATCGGCAAAGTACTCGAGCAGGGGCGTGCCGATATTACCGCCGACAAAGGGTTTCCTGTTTGCCGCCCGCAGCAGGTGACCGATCAGGCTGGTCACCGTGGTCTTGCCGTTGGAGCCGGTGACCGCGATCACCGGCACCTCAAATCCGCCGGCCGCCAGGGCCAGTTCACCGAGGATCGGCAGCCCATGTGCCCGGGCCGTTGCCAGGACCGGCAGATCGAGAGGCACACCGGGACCGGGAACGACCAGGTCGGCACCGGCGAGCATGGCGTCGGTATGCGCTCCGGTTTCCATGCTCACCCCGGCCTGATCAAGCCATTGGACCGTTGAAGGCTCGATCTGGTCAAGAGGTCGCTTGTCCGACACCCGGACCCGCACTCCCCGATTCAGCAGATACCGTACCGTGGACAGCCCTGCCGCCCCCAGTCCGATCACCGCCGCCTGCATGCCGCTTCGCACCTGCACGTTCTACCTCAGCTTAAGGGTGGCCAGGGCCATCAGCCCCAGGATGATGGAAACGATCCAGAACCGGACCACCACCTTGGTTTCCAGCCAGCCTTTTTTCTCGAAATGGTGATGAAAGGGCGCCATGAGAAAAATTCGCTTGCCGCCGCTCATCTTGAAATAGCCCACCTGCAAAATGACTGAAACAGCCTCCATGACGAAGATGCCCCCGACGATCACCAGCAAGAATTCCTGCTTGGTGATCACCGAAACCACCCCCAGGGTGCCCCCCAGGGAGAGGGAGCCGACATCGCCCATGAAGATCTCCGCCGGATAGCAGTTGAACCATAAAAAACCCAGGCAGGCGCCGACGATGGCGCCGCAGAAGACGGTGACCTCGCCGGCTCCCGGCACGAAGGGAATCTGGAGATAACTGGCCACCACCGCATTGCCGGCCACATAGGAAAAGATCAGATAGGTGGAGGCGGTGATCACGATCGGACCGGTGGCGAGACCGTCCAGGCCATCGGTGAGGTTGACTGCGTTGGAGGCGCCGACAATGACCAGGACCGCGAAGGGCAGATACCACCAACCCAGATCGGGGTGAAAGGTCTTGAAAAAGGGGAAACTGAGGATGCCGTCATGGCTCTTGGTGACCAGCAAGAACACGCCAACCACCGTCGCTCCGAGAACCTGGAGGATCAGTTTCTCACGGGCGCTCAGCCCTCTGGAATTGCCTTTGCGGATTTTTTTAATGTCGTCGGCCGAACCGATGGCCCCGAAGAAGAGACTGATGCCGATGAGCAGCCAGACCAGGCTGCTGCGCAGATCGGTCCAGAGCAGCGTCGAGGCGGTCATGGCAAACAGGATCAACACGCCGCCCATGGTCGGCACCCCTTTCTTGGAAAAATGGGTTTCCGGGCCGTCGTCCCGGATCACCTGGCCGATCTGTTTGCGCTGCAGCCAGGCGATAAATCGGGGGCCGATGATGACCACGATCAGAAAAGCAGTCACCGCCCCGCCGATGGAACGAAAGGTGATATACCGAAAAACGTTGAGCCAGCTCAGGTCGGTATGAAAGGGATAGAGCAGGTTATAGAACATAATGGTTTCTTCTCAGATCTGTGCCGTTTGCAGCCGATGCTCCAGTTCCTCGAGGAGCCGTTCCATGCGCATGCCGCGCGAACCCTTGATCAGCAGCCAATCGCCTTGCCCCAGTCCGCCCTCGGCCAGCATCCTGCAGATCGGGTCCGCCCTGGCGGGGGGATCGGACAAGACGTGGACATTCTCCGGTCGCATGCCGGCCGCCATGGCCGCTCCGGCCACCTGTTCCGCCTGGGCTCCGGTGACCAGGAGGTGATCGAAGCCAAGCCGGGCAACCAGGCTCCCGATGTCGGCATGGAGCGCCGGTGAGGCATCACCCAGCTCCAGCATGTCGCCCAGGGCGGCGATCCGCCGGCACCCGGCACCGAAACCCGCCACGGTGCGGAGGCCTGCGGCCATGGATGCGGGATTGGCATTGTAGGCATCGTTGACCACCTTGAGGCCGCCGGGCAGTTGACTGACCGCCAGTCGCTTGTCCACCGCGGGGGTATAGTGGGCCAGGGCGCGGACAATGATCTCCGAGCCGATCTGGGCCGCATGGGCGATGGCGGCGGCGGCGGCACAGTTGCTGACATTATGCATGCCGTATACCGGCACGGTGAGTCGGTGCTGCCAGTCGCCGATGTGCAGGGTGAACCGCATGCCCCGATCGCCGAGGTTGACCGGCCGGGTGATCCGGACGAGGGGACGATGTCTGCGGCCGGCGGCGGTGACCGCAAAGCCGATCTGCGTTCCTCCCGCCCTGCGCGCCTGGTCCAGGACATGGGGATCGTCACAGTTCACCACCCGGACGGCCTCGGGTCGCATGCCGAAAAACAGCTCGCCCTTGGCCGCCGCCACGCCGGCGATGTTGCCCAGACCCTGTAAATGGGCGGGATGGACATTGTTGATGCAGCCGATGTCAGGGTCGGCGATCTCGGTCAAGCGGGCGATTTCCCCGGGCGCATTCATGCCCATCTCGACGATCGCCAGCCGGTGACCGGCGCCAAGCGGCAGGAGGGTCAGCGGCAGCCCGACCAAATTGTTGAAATTGCCTTGCGTCTTGAGCAGTTGTCCGGTGGAGGTGCGGCTCTCGCCGAGGGCCTCGGCAAAAATGGCGGCCACCATCTCCTTGACCGTGGTCTTGCCGGAACTGCCGGTGACCGCCGCTATCTTGACCGCGCCGTCCAACAGCCGCCGCCGGTGGGCAGCCAGGCCACCGAGTGCCCGCAGGGTTTCTTCGACCTGAAGATACAGCACGCCATCCCGGCAGGTAGCGGGCAGCCTCTCGACGATCACCGCCGCGGCGCCGGCATCGACGCCGGTATCGATATAGCGATGGCCGGCGAAGGTTTCCCCGGCCAGGGCAATGAAGACCTCCCCATCCTCCAGGCTGCGGGTGTCGGTGGAGATCCGTCGCACCACCCGCCGCAGGGCGCCGGCCGCCACCCGGCCGCCGGTGGCCGCCAGCAGGGACCGTTCGTTCCACTGGAGCAGGCCGTCGATGGCTTCCATTCGATCATCGAAGAAATGTTTTTCCGTGCCGACGATCTGATAGGGCTCATGTCCCTTGCCGGCGATGAGGACGCTGTCCCCGGGTGCGGCCAGGCTGCAGGCGGCGACGATGGCCTGACGGCGATCGACGATGACGGCAAACCCATTGGCCGGCTGCGGGCCGCAGAACAACTCATCCAGCCCGTAGCACTGCTTGCCGCTGGCCGTCACCCCGGGAACGATGGCCTCGATGATCGCCTCAGGTTCCTCTGTGCGCGGGTTGTCGGAGGTGACGATCACCACATCGGCATGACGGCCGGCCATTGCTCCCATCTGGGGGCGTTTGCCACGGTCACGGTCCCCTCCGCAGCCAAAGACGCAGATGAGCCGGCCGGTGGCCAGCGACCGCAGGGTGGCCAGCACGTTCTCCAGGGCATCGGGGGTGTGGGCATAATCGACAAAAACCGCAGGCCCTGTTCCAGGTGTTTCTCCGGCCAGCCGCACCCGTTCCAGCCGACCGGGGACCCGGCTGACCCCGGCCAGACCCGAACGAATCCGGTCGGCCGGCAAGCCCAGCGCAAGTCCGACCCCGGCGGCGGCCAGCACATTGAGCACATTGTAGCCACCGGTGAGCGGCGAGGCGAAATCGGCCTTGTCTCCTTGCAGGTTGAGACGACAGCGAAACCCTTCCACCGACTGAACCACCGCCTCGGCCCCGGCTTCGAAACCGCTGTCGCCAAGGCCGCAGCGAAACAACCGCGTGCTCGTCACCGTCCGGCTGATCGCCGCGCCCCAATCGACCCCCTCGGCCCGTGGGCCGATCACCACCACCGCCGCACCGTCCGGTTTAAGATGGTGCCGGAACAGCCGCTCTTTGGCGGCGAAATAATCATCCATGGTCCGATGGTAGTCAAGATGGTCGCGGCTCAGGTTGGTGAACAGGGCAGCGTCGAAACAGGTTCGCCCCAGCCGTCGCTGATGCAGGGCATGGGAAGACACCTCCATGATCACATGGGTGACCCCCTTGTCCGCCATGATCCGCAGGGTCCCTTGCAGGGTGAGCGGGTCTGGGGTGGTCAACGGAGCATCGCAGAGGACATGGATCCCCTCCTCGGCATGATAGCGGTAGTTGACCGTGCCGATGACGCCGGGGCGACCGCCGGCGGCCGCCACCATTGCCTCGATCAGCCAGGTGCAGGTGGTCTTGCCGTTGGTTCCGGTCACGCCGATCATCACCATGCGTTTGGCCGGATGACCATACCAGGCAGCCGCCAGATCGCCGATTGCCGCATGGCTGTCCTCGACGCGGATGACCGGCACCGGCAGGTCGTCCCCAATGGTTTCACCCTCGACGATCACCGCCAGGCAGCCCTTGGCGACCGCATCCGGAATGAACAAACGGCCATCGGTTGTCGCCCCGGCAACGGCCACGAACAGGCTGCCGGCCTGCACCTGGCGCGAATCGGCGGTCACCGAGGTAACCGTAGCAGCCAGGACAGCCGATGACAGCCGGTCGGCATCCAGGGAATCAACGGATTGAAGGAGGTGCGCCAGGGTGGTCATTGCCGTACAGTGCTCACTTCGAATCAAGGGTGAGTATGCATTCGTCGATACCGACCAACGACTGCCCGGGGAGCGGATACTGAGCCACAATCCGGCCGCTGCCGTTGATCCGTACCTTCATCTTGAACTTGTCGATCTGTTGCAGCCCCTTGCGCAGACTCATGCCGCGCATCTGCGGCATCACCGGGACCGGCTCGTTGGCCTTGCCAGGTGCTTCGCGGAAGTTCAGCCGTTTGCTGATGAAAAACTGTTGCAGGTTTTCCCGGCTCCGTTCCGGCGGACGGTCCGAAACCGTCTCCGCCGACGAACTCCTCACAAAGCCTGCCAGCAGTTCCTTGCCCATGGCCTCAAGGGCCGCCAGGCCACTCCCCTTGTCGTTGGACCTGGGGTACAGGTGATCCTGTTCGACCGCCACCAGGAGCAGATACCGTGGCTGCCTGGCCGGCGCAAAGCCGACGAACATCTCCTGGATCGAAAACCGCGAGTAGGCCTTTTCCCTGCGCATCTGGGCATGCTCTGCGGTGATGGCCACCAGGTTATCCTGTTCCAACAGCCAGTTGGTGAACAGATCCCGGCGAATCTTCACCCCCAGGGCCGGATCGAGCACATGGATCTTTTCCGTGGCCTCGTTGTTGCGCGGATAGCGACTGGCTGTCTTATGGTCGTAAATGGAATCAACCACATAGGGAGTGATCCGCCAGCCACCGTTGACCAGGCTCGCCAAGGTGACCCCCACCTGAACCCCGGTCACCACCTGCTCCCCACCTTCCTCCTGCTGTGACCCTGGCCCTGTCTCCCAGTTGCCGAACACCGATCCGTACAGTTGAATCTGCTGTTCAAAGGCCTCCAGCTTCAGTTCGGAAAAGCCGTAATCGGTAGCGGCAACGGTGACCGGCAGCAGGGGCGGTCCCTCCAGACCTTCCCGTTCGATGGCGGCGGCTCGGGCTAGAACGGGCCGGATCAGGGCTTTGTTGAGCACATGGTTATAGATGCGATTGACCCGATTGCTTTCGCTGGCCTTCCAGAAATAATTGGGATTGAACGAAGGCTGGTTGACCAGGGCGACGATCCGGCCGCTGGCCGGTTCGATCACCAGCCCCATCCCCTTTTCCGCGCCCTGCGCCGCCAGATAACCGCGGAACCGGTTTTCCAACTGTTTCTGCAACTCCATGTCCAGGGTCAGCACCAGATCGGCGCCTCCGGTCCCCAGGGTTTCCTGTCCCTTGAAATCAATGTCCGGAATGTTGCTTTTCCGAAAACCTCCTGCCTGCAGGACAGTGTCATATTTGCCTTCCACTCCGGCAAGGCCGACACGATCGCCCATGAAGCCAAGCACATGCGAGGCGGTGGCGTGACCGGGGTAGAACCGTGCCTCCTCGACCCTGCAGGTGACCCCTTTGAGCTGGAGGTCTTCGATTCGTTCGGCCTGTTGCGCATCAAGATCCTCGGCAAGCAGAAAGGAATCCTGGGCATGTTTCAGCCGATTCTCGAGAACCTCCGGCTTCTCGCCGATCACCCGGGCCAACTCTTCCGCTGCCTTCCGCTGGTCACCCACTTCTCCCGGATTGACAACCACCGAAAACAACCGATAGGATACTGCCAATTCCCGCCAGCGCCGATCGTACACCGTTCCCCTTAAAACAGCTTCAGCGGGCGTTTGGCCCGCTGAACGAGAGGAAATTTTGCCGACAGCAGACTGTAGTATCCTGCCGATATCCTGGAGGGAGGGATGGATTCTATACAGAACGGCGCCAGCTGCTGTCAGCAAAATTATGGTGAAAAGAAAAGGAAAAAGCCATCGTCGCGATTTCTTTCTGGACCTGAGGGATTTCGTCATCGCCAAGCTACATCCGACGCACCTGCCGCTGATCAGGTTCAAACAGGTTCAACTTGGTCTTGGCCAGTGCCGCCACCTGGGTTCTGGAGGTCATCTGGGCCCGGGTCGCCAAAAGCCGCATGTTCTTGTCGGCCACCGCCATGTTCTCCACGCGCACCTGCTCCGCCTTGGCATGCATGGTCGTCATCAGCCCGTGGATGCACTGGGTGACCGCCAAACCGACCACCAGAGAGACGGCCAGCAGTCCGGCGAGCACCCTGGTCCGCACACCGGACAGCACGCCCGCGAACCGGGACTCTTTTCGGTGCGTCGCCTTCGACAACACCTGTTGACGCGGTCTGTAGACCCGAACGTTTACTTGTGATGTCATCTCTTCTCCTCCCGATGGGTTCATGCACTCCATCGCCGTCACGTTCTTTCCGCCACCCGCAGCTTGGCGCTCCTCGCCCGCGGATTGCGCGCCACCTCTTCGACCGACGGCTCCACCGGCCGTTTGGTCAGCACCCGGTAGGATGGGTTGTCGGCAAAAGTTTGCTTCACGATCCTATCCTCCAGGGAATGGAAGGTGATGCAACAGATTCTGGCACCCAGCCTGAGGACCTCGGGTGCGGTGGCGAGCAGCCTGGTCAGGTTGTCGAGTTCGCCGTTCACCGCAATCCGGAGAGCCTGAAACACCTTGGTGGCTACATGGACCTTGGTGGGATGATCTTTTCGGGGCACCGCCTCGGCTACCACCTCAGCCAGCCGCTTGGTCGTGGTCACCGATTCTGTTTGGCGCGCCCGAACCAGATACCTGGCGATGCGTCGTGCCTGCCGTTCCTCGCCATAGTGATAAAAAATATCGGCCAACTGTTCTTCCGAAAGCCTGGCAACCAATTCGGCGGCGGTCAGCGGCTTGCGCTGGTCCATGCGCATGTCCAACTCGCTGTCCGACCGGAAACTGAACCCTCGCTCCGCCCGGTCAAGTTGCAGGGAAGAGACACCGAGATCGGCTACCAGGCCATCGATACCGCTCACTTTCAGCTTGCCTAATTCGGGCACCAAATCAGCGTAGGAGGCCCGAACGATCCGGACGCGATCCGCAAAGGGTTGCAACCGTTGGGCAGCCTTCTCTGCCGCCTCCTCATCCCATTCGAAGCCGACCAACCGTCCGGTGGGTGCCGACCGCTCCAGAATGGACTGCGCATGCCCACCAAGCCCCAGGGTGGCATCCACATACAGACCGTCGGCACCGGGATGCAACCACGCCAGGACCTCATCGTGCAACACCGGGACATGGAGCGCACAGGAGGCTTGCACCATAGTCCGTTATCGGCTAGAGAATACCGAGGTTGGCCAGATCGCTTTTGAAATCGTCGAAATTTTCAAGCGTTTCACCGGCCTCATCATCCCAGGTTTTCTTGTCCCAGATTTCGAAATGCTTCAGCATGCCGATCACCGCCACTTCCTTGTCGATCTTCATGCTGTTTCTGAGTGTCTGCGGCAGCAGGATGCGCCCCTGTTTGTCCACCTGGCATTCCGTCACTCCGGCGGTGATATACCGGACCGCCTTGTTAAAATTCGCGGAGTATTCGGCTTTGGACATCATTTTCTCTTCAACCGCTTCCCATTCGGCCACCGGGTAGGCACGGAGACATTTGTCCCAATGGGTCACGATCAAATCCTCGGAGTTGTAACGCTCGCGAAGCACCTCGCGAAACCGGCTCGGTATGTTCAATCGCCCTTTCGGATCAAGGGCGTGTTCCGAGTGGCTCCGAAATCGCTGCACAACACTCCTGTGTTCATGTTCGGTCACGCCCGAGCCCCTTCCGCCACTTTCAACCCCTTTAAACCACTTTTCACCACTCCATGACCCATTAGTATACGAACCAGCCACCGGAGTCAAGGAAAAAGACAGGGAGCGTACGCCGCCTCATACGAGGAATATTGGCAAGTCGGGAAGGCGAATAAAAGT
This sequence comes from Desulfobulbus sp., assembly GCA_030602145.1. Taxonomy (GTDB): domain Bacteria; phylum Desulfobacterota; class Desulfobulbia; order Desulfobulbales; family Desulfobulbaceae; genus Desulfobulbus. Next base: position 2,750 of record JAUWAH010000024.1, on the reverse strand, counting down.
GACGACAAAAAAACAAGATAAACAAGAGAACGAGCCAAGGCTACCTGCCCTGTCGCCTGAAAACGGCCTGGGTGGTGAGGACAGCTGGGTTTCTTAACGGGGCAGGAAAAGGAGCACGGACAAGGTCGGTTTGGACGGGCGGTGGTGGCGTTCAACCACGCTGGTCGGCATCGTCAAAGAGGCCGGGTTGCTGGATGAGACCGGCGCGGGCCGGCAGGCCGAAGTGTTCGTAGGCGGCGGCGGTGGCCATCCGGCCCCTGGGGGTCCGGAACAGAAAACCGGATTGAATGAGAAAGGGTTCGTAGACGTCTTCCAGGGTGGTTTTTTCTTCGCAGACGGCGGTTGACAAGGTCTCCAGGCCGATGGGGCCACCCTGGAATTTCTCGATCAAGGTGAGTAGAATCCTGCGATCCATCTCATCCAGACCAAGCCGGTCGACATTGAGCATGACCAGTGCCTCGTCGGCCACCTGCCGGTTCACCACCCGATGCCCGCCGACCTCGGAAAAGTCCCGGACCCGGCGCAGCAACCGGTTGGCTATCCGGGGAGTACCCCGCGACCGCCGCCCCAACTCCATGGCACCCTCATCGTCGATGTCGATGTTGAGCACCCTGGCGGTACGCTGAATGATGGTTACCAGTTGTTCGGGGGTGTAATATTCCAAACGAAGAATCACGCCAAAACGGTCCCGGAGCGGTGGGGTCAAAAGTCCTGTCCGGGTCGTCGCCCCGACGAGGGTAAAGCGGGGCAAATCCATTTTTACCGACCTGGCACCCGGTCCCTGACCAATGACCAAATCAAGCTGAAAATCCTCCATCGCCGGATAGAGAATTTCCTCAACCACATGATTGAGCCGGTGGATCTCGTCAATGAAGAGGACATCACCTGCCTGCAGGCTGGTGAGGATGGCGGCCAGATCGCCGGGCCGTTCGATGACCGGGCCCGAGGTGACCTTGATGCCGGCACCCATTTCATTGGCGATGATGTAGGCAAGCGTTGTTTTACCAAGGCCGGGAAACCCGTGAAAGAGGACATGATCCAGCGGTTCGCCCCGCTGCCGGGCTGCCTGGATGAACACCCGCAGGCTCTCCTTGACCTGATCCTGACCGATGTAGTCGACCAGACGGCGGGGACGGATCTCCTGTCCTCCCTGCACATCCTCGGGCAGGGTGCCGGATTCGACCAGTCGTTTACCGATCAGGGGCTCTTCGTGCTTCATCGCCTCTTTTCCGCCTCGCGCCGTCTATCTTGCCGCCAAAGATTGTAGAGCCCGGCGGATCAGCTCCTCGACCCGAAGGGGTTCCGTTCCCTCGGGTAGTTGCTGTTCCACCGACCGCAAGGCCTGCCAGGCGGTCACTTGGGAATAGCCGAGATTGATAAGGGCCGAGGCTGCGTCGGCCATGGCATCCGGTGCCGACATGGAGGCCGACAACCGCGCGGCCACCGTCTCCGCCATGAAATCCGCACTGCCGCCAACCTTCTCCGCCAACTCCACGCACAGTCGCTGGGCCGTTTTCTTGCCCACCCCGGGCAGAGCCGTCAGACGCGACACATCCTTGCCGATGATCGCCTGCCGCAGAGCATCGACGCCGATGCCCGAGAGGATGGTCAGTGCCAGCCTGGGGCCGATGCCGGACACGGCGACGAGGAGAAGAAACAACTCCTTCTCCTCCTTCTTATGAAAACCATAGAGGGTGATCGCATCTTCCCGGACCACCGTCTGCACAAAGAGGAAACAGGCGTGGCCTATTTCAGGCAGGGCATCGTAGGTTCGCCCGGAAACAAAGGCTTCATAGCCCACTCCGCCCACATCGACCACGATGGCCTGGGGACTTTTGGCGAGAACAAGACCACTGAGGGAAGCTATCATCGGCGTCCGTCGGCTTGAAACCCGGAGGCAGGCACATCTTCGGCAACGGATGACGGCCGGAGAATCTCGGCAGGATGCATGAATCGATGATGGGCATGACAAATGGCCACGGCCAGCGCATCGGCGGCATCCGTTGACGGCATGGCATCGAGCCCCAACAGGGTCCGCACCATGTGCTGCACCTGAGATTTCTCGGCCTGGCCGTAACCGGCCACGGCCTGCTTGACCGTCCGGGCGGGATAATCGTAGACTGCCAGGTTGTTGTGCAGGGCCGCCACCACTGCCGCGCCCCGCGCCTGCCCGAGTTTGAGGGCCGAACGGGGATTGCGGTCGACGAACATGTCTTCGACCGCCGCCACCGTCGGACCATGCACACTGATCACCTCGCACAGGTCCCGGAAAATGGTCAGGAGCCTGCGGGGAAAATCGGTCTCGCCGCCGGTACGGATGGTGCCGCAGGCGACGAAACCGATGGCATGCCCGTCGGTGGCGATCACTCCGTATCCCGTGACCCGTGAACCGGGATCAATACCGAGGATGCGCATCGGCCGGTCAGCCCGTCAGGACAACTGCTCCATCAGTTCATCGTCGATATCGAAGTTGGCGTGCACTTTCTGGACATCGTCGTGGTCTTCGAGGTTCTCCAGAAGACGCAACAGGGATCGGGCCGTTTTCTCTTCGGTGACCTCGATGCTGTTCTTGGGGACCATGGAGAGGCTGGCGTCGGAGAATTTGATATTGCTCTTTTCCAGTTGCTCGACCACATCGTTGAACGCCTCGGGAGGGGTTACAATCTGGAAGCCGTCCTCCTCCTCCACCACATCCTCGGCGCCGGCCTCCAGGGCCATCTCCATCAATGCGTCCTCGGTGATCCCTTCCT
>JAUWAH010000204.1 GCA_030602145.1 Desulfobulbus sp. | reverse complement strand
GGCGGCGGAGCGACGCAGCACCGGACCCGGCTCGTCGACATAATCGATCACCCGCGCCTCTTTCCCCACGGCCGGCCGCATGATCCGGCCAACCACCTGGAGCAGCCTGCCCTCGAACTTGATCGGCGTGGCCAGGACCAGGGTGGACAGTCCCGGACAGTCGAACCCCTCCCCGATCAACTGGAGGGTGGCAACCAGGACAACCATTCGACCTGACAGCACATCCGCGACAATGTTTGCCCGTTCCTCCGCTGGCGTTTGCCCGGTGAGGACAGGGACGGACAGCCCCTGCCCGGCCAACAGACCGGCCAGGGCATGACAGTGCGCCACCCGGTCGGAAACCACCAGAATCGTCCCCTGATGCCCTTGGCGGATCAGGGCCAGCAGATCTTCGACAATCTGACGGTTGCGCTGCTCGTTTCCGGCCAGGGCCTTGATCAGCCGGGCATACTCGCCCTGGTAGCCGTAGCGGAATCCGGTCGGCCGCTGTTCCAGCACCGGCCGAACCACGGCGCCACTGGCCGCCAGCATCCTCCCGTTTACGGCATGGACCCGATCGCCCATGAAGATATAGATCAGGCGGGTCATGCCGTCCTCACGCCGGAAGGCGGTGGCCGACAGGCCGAGCATGGAGCGGCAGTCGAAGGCCGACACCACGTCGGTGAACAGGCTGGCCGGGACCCGGTGGCACTCGTCGACCACGATCTGGCCGAACATCTCCGGCAGGGTGTCGAGGTGCTTCTTGGCGGTGTTGACGATGGCCACGGTCACCGGTTGGAGGTCGAACCGGCCGTCGCCGGCCAGCCCGGCGGAAACACCCAGGAACTGCTCGACCCGCTGCCGCCACTGGTGCATCAGTTCCTTGGAGTGGACGAGGATCAGGGTCGGCTGACGGCGACGGGCTATGGTCGCCAGGGCCATGACCGTCTTGCCCGAACCGGTGCCGGCCTCGAGCACCCCGAAGGAGTGGGCCAGCACCGCCGCCACCGCCTGCTCCTGGTAGGGCCGCAATTCGCCCCGGAAAACCAGGTCGATCTCCGCCAGCACCCGGCGGCGGTCCTCGATGGTCGGCGACGCCCCGGTTTCCCGGCGGCATATCCGCACCGCCTCGTTGCCGAAGCCGCGCGGAAACACGAGTTGATCCCCCTCCAGACGATAAAAGAAGAGCTGCGGCTTGAGTTGTTTGCCGATCCAGCGGCCGAACTGCTTGGCTGCCTGATACTTGGGGTTGTCGATGGTCAGGGCGGCTTTGAGCGCGGCCACAAGGTGCGGCGGGGCGCCGCTGAGATGACACTGTCGGTCCACCACGAGCAGCGGACCGGCTGCGGCCGGTTGGGTCACGGAGGCGCCTCCGGGGTGGAGCCTCCGCCTCGCACCTGCTGGCTGTTTTTGACAGCCCAATGGAAATGGCACATGTGAGGCAATTGTTCCCAATTTGAAAGACGAAGGATGCGTGGAAAGTTCAAAGCAACGTCGCCCCCGAGCATGCGGGAGTCGATACCCAAATCATGTATGCACGGGACCGGCTTCAAAGTTCTTCGTCCGCTTCGTTCTCTTCCGTGTAGGGCATTCCGTCGGTGTAGGCGGCCATTCTTCGTTGCGCCCGGGCGATCGCGTCCTGCTTTTCTGCCTCGCCAAGTTTCGTGTTGGCCTGGAGCAACCCGTCGGATCGTACCGCCGCCGCCACCGCTTTCTCCATTTCATTGTTGCGTGCGTAAGCGGCGGCCAATGCGGCCCAGCTTGCAAAATGGTGGGGATCCTTTTCCGTGGCCTTAAGGGCGTACACCACGGCCTTCTTCCCGTCGACATAGTGCGGGTCCCGGCAGGTGGCGTACAGATAGGCCAGATGGGTCCATCCCCTGGCATGACCTTTCTCCCCTGCCTTCGAGTACCAGTCGATGGCTTGACGGTAGTCCCTTTGGACACCCTGGCCGGTTTTATACATATAGGCTATCTGAGCGGGTGCGGAGATGCTGCCGGCTCGGTCGGCAACGTTCAGGTATTCCATCGCCTTGGAGTAATTCTGTGGCGTGCCGTGCCCCAGCCTGTGGAGCCTGGCGAGCAGGGTGGCGGCATTGGCATTTCCCTGGTTCCACGATTTTTCTGCCCATTCGAAGGTTTTCGCATAGTCCTGCGGCACCCCTATCCCCTTGTAATGGAACCAGGCCAGCATGTACTGGGAATCGGCATTGCCCCCCTCCGCTGACCGCTGCATCCATTCCGCCGCCTTGCCGTGATCCTCGGGCACCCCTTTTCCCTCATAATAGAGCATGCCAAGCTGGCCCTGCGCTTGCGCGTCATTGCTGTCGACCCGCTCCCGCAATATTGGCAGGGCTTCATCGTATTTATTTTCCGCGATGAGACGATAGGGCAGAGACCGCTCCTGGCTGGCTGCCGAGTCCGCGGCACCTCCGCTCTGCTGCACGGTGGGGTTGGCTGGTTGACTCTGGACAAGGGCATTGCCGGTCGTCACCATCTGGGCCGCGGAGATGGCGTAGGGCACGGCGGCCGTGCAGCCGCCAAGCGCCAGGGAGACGACTGCCCCCAACAGGCACAGGGTCATCCGAACCCCGGGCTCCTTGCCCGTGGTCGGTTCTTGCATGTTGGCCAAGCGGTCGGCGGTTCGTTTGGGTTGTTGCATGTTCATGTCGATGTCATCGTCAATGGAGCGGATTGATTTCACGTTGCGCATGAGGACCTTGTGACCACGCATGGCCAGCAACTATACCAGGGTTCATGGTTGTTTTTCCACTGCTACCATGACCGGGTGATCGATGAGGGCGGCAAGGGGAACCACCCGGCCGGTTTCGGCCAGGTAGGCGAAGAGGCGTTGGAGTTCCCCGGTCCAGACGGCGCTGGCTTCCTCATCGAAAGGAGGATGGTCATGAAGGAGGAGGATGTCGCCCGGCTGCAGTTGACTGCGCACTCGGGCCGCCAGATTGCGGACATTGCGATTGCCCCGGTCAAAGATCCGGCAACTGAAGGTGACGGCCGTCAAGCCCAGCGAGGCCAGAGCCGGTCGCAGCCGGGGGCTGGTGATGCCGATCGGCGGCCGGAAAAGCAGCGGCCGGATGCCCATCCCGGCAAGAATCTCCTGGGTTGCCCGAATATCATCCGCCAGGGCTTTGCTACTGCGCAGCATGAGCAGGTTGTCGTGGCGGGACGAATGGTTGCCGATGGTGTGGCCATGGGCAAGGATGGCGGCGATCAACTCCGGGTGGGCGGCGGCCTGCCGGCCGATGACGAAAAAGGTGGCCGGCAGCCGGTGGCGGGCCAGCAGGTCGAGCAGCATGGGGGTGGAGGCGGGAAAGGGGCCGTCGTCGAAGGTGAGGGCGACCCCCCGGGCATTTTGTCCGCCCCGGGAGATCAACGGCAGGAAGAACGACCAGCGGGGGAGAAAGGGGGCGATCAGGCAGGCCAGCAGGAAGAGCGTCAGGGGAATGGCGGCGGTCTGCGGAACGGTGCTGCACCCGAGCGGAACAGCCGCCAGCAGGGCGGTTCCCCCCGTCTTTTCCGCCAGGCTGAGGCTGCGGGCCACGCGACTGTTCATCGGCCGGAGGCTTCGACCTTACGGCCGACGATCCAGAAGAGTTCGCTGTTGATCGCCGCCTTGGTCTTGTGTTCGGTGAAACCGGATTCGGCCAGCATCCGGGCCATCTCTTCGGGGTCGCGATACCAGGGGTGGCCGCCGCCGAACCGCACCCGCCAATCCTCGACATGCCAGGCCAGGGAACGTCTGCCCGGCGGCCGGACAACAAACCGGAGAATAAGCGTGCCACCCTCGGCAAGCAGGGCCCGACTCTGCTGCAGGGTGGCGGCCAGTTGCCGCCCGTCGAGGTAGTGCGCCATGTCCAGCAGGAGGACGATGTCAACCGACCCGGGCAGATCCGGTAGATCCGGCGCGGCCCCCACGAGCATCGTTCCCCGCTCGCCGACAGCGCGGCTCGCCACCCTGATCCGATCCGCATCCGGATCCACCCCGATCACCTTGACATTCGGTAAGTATTCCAGGCACCAGCAGGCCGGCACGCCATAGCCGCAGCCGATATCGAGGATGGTCCTCGGTTCCCGTTGTTGGGGCAGCCACTGCGGCAGTTCGCGGAACAGCGGGTCAAGGCGGAGCTTGAAACGGGCAAACATCCGGGGATAGGCCTCCAGCAGCCGGTAACGCCGCAGTATTCGCTGTTCGATGGTCCCCGTGGCCTGCGCGGCGGTGTCATCCCGTTGAAAGTAGGACCGCAGCAGGGGCGGAAGGAGCAGGAAGGTGCCGAGCAGGGAGTAGCCGATGCCTAACAGCGAGGTGATGCCGACGCTTTTTAAGGTGGCGTGCTGGGCAAAGCAGAGCACCCCGAAGCCGATGAAGGTCGAGGCCGCCGCCATGAGCACCGCGCTGCGCACCAGCACATGGCCGGGGTGGTCGATGGTGCCGTACCACTGACAGCTGCGGACCGTATAGATACCATAGTCCACCCCCATGCCGAAAATGACCACCGAAAGCATCAGGCCTGGGATGTCGAGGGGATGGCCGATCAGCTTCAGGGTGCCCAGGGTGCAGATGAAGGAGAAGACCAGGGGGCTCAGGGTCATCAGGGTCAGTCGCCAGTCGAGGAACTGGAGGAAGAGCAGCGCGCTCACCATGGCCGCGATGATCAGCAGCAGGGTCGTGAAGGTGGCAAACAATACCTCGCCCAGGCGGGCGGAAAAATAGCCGGCATCGAAGATTTTGTTGTCCTTGCCGTAGGTTGCAAGGAAGGCCCGGGCATCATAGTCCTGGCCGGGGGTCAGGCTGACAAACTGCACCAACTGGCCGTCCTCCCCGGGGCCGATACCCAGCAGTTTGCCGTAGCGCGCATCGAGCGCGGTGCTCGGCAGGGGGCGGGAAGGGTCGAGCAGGGCGAAGAAGGGGGCAAAGGCATCGGCGGTGAAACCAAGAGCTGTGCCCTCCCGGATCAGGGTCGTCTTCACCTGCGCCACCCGGTCGGCGCTCCAAAATTCCCGCCAGGCAGCCAGGTTGTCGCGGCTGCGTTCCGTGCCGGGAAACAGCATGGACGGCGTGAACACGGACCCGATCCGCCCTGCCCGCACGTCCTCCTCCACCTGCGCCAGCAGCCGGTCGTTGCGCTGTTGCAGCTCCGCCAAGGACGAGGCCCTGGTCATCAGGTAGATCCGGGCGCCGACATCCCCCCAGACCCTGGTAAAGAGCTGGTCCTCGGCCCGGGTCTTCTCGCTGACCGTGTTCATCTCGCCAAGGCTGATCCGGAATTCCGGCTTGGCAAAAAAGAGCAGCGCCACGGCGAGGACCAGGGCCGCCGACGCCCCGGCCTTGCCGCCGCCGAACAGCCAACCGGCAAGCAGATGCAGGGGCAGGACGCGGTTGCTGCCCGAGGGCATGACCGGAAAGACCTTCG
>JAUWAH010000355.1 GCA_030602145.1 Desulfobulbus sp. | reverse complement strand
TGAAATTCCTCAACACCCTGGTGATCGATATAGAGCACAACATTATCGTGCCCAACATGTATTTCCGGCACCTGTTCAATCAGCTCAAGAAGAAGATCGGTCTGATAGAGGAACTGAAACGGGAGATCGTCGGCGATCAGGGCAGCGAGGTCTTTTCCAGCCGGTGCGGGCAGTGTTTCGGCAAACTCCAGATCCTGCAGGACGACCTGTTTAAGTATTACCAGGAAATCGTCAAGCATCACGCCAATATGAGCCTGTTCATCGAGAGCCTCTTCCGTCGGGAGCATTTCGAGCGCGGCCATCTGGTGCTTCATCCCAGGCGCTGCTTCATCGAGAAAGAGGTGATCGTTCCCCAGTTGGAGCATTATGCCAGCCGATTGCAAGCCGCCAATGTGACCGTGGACCGGCCGCAGAACATGCACGAGGAGGAATTTCCCATTCTGGTCGACATCGGCCTGTTGGCCCAGGTCTATGCCAACCTTTTCTCCAATGCCGCCAAGTATGCCAAGGAGATCATCGATCATCAGGGCAGGCCGCGCAAAGCCATGGCCTACGGTCGGGAAATTGTCGACGATTTTCCCGAGCCCGGCAAGAAAGGCATCAAATTCAACGTGTTTACCACCGGGCCCAGCCTGTCGGTGGAGCAGGGCAACAGACTGTTCCAGGAGGGGATGCGGGGCGACGACAGCCTCGAGGTGCCCGGCACCGGCCATGGGTTGTCCTTTATCCGTCTGGTGGTCGAGATGCACGGCGGCAAGGTCGGCTACGAGCCAACCCCCGAGGGCAATAATTTCTTTTTTATTTTGCCGCTGCCGCCGGTGGATTATCCGCTGGCCCTCTGTCCGTCGAACCAGTAACGGTTTTGCCCCTGTCCCTGTTCGCTCCTTTTTCTAACACCTTGCCGTCTGTGTGACCTCTGCCGTTTCTTTGCCCATGCCTTCCATCACCCCTCCCCGCATTCCGGAGTTGCTGGCCCCCGCCGGGACCCTGTCCGCCTTTGAGGCAGCCATCGAAGAGGGGGCGGATGCGGTATACGTCGGCGCACCCGGGCTCAACGCCCGTGCTCTGGCTCGGGATTTCACCCTCGCCGACATTGGTGCCATGACCAAGGTGGCCCATGAGCGGGGCAGGCGGCTGTATGTGGCGATGAACAGCTTGATGAAGGAGGAGGAAATCCGCCTGGCCCTGGAAACCCTGACCGTGCTGGCAGACATCGGGGCCGATGGCCTGATCATCCAGGATTTGGGCATCCTCTCGATGGTGCGGCGGTTTTTTCCCGGTTTGCCGGTCCATGCCTCCACCCTGATGACGGTCAACAACGCCCTGGGCGCCGAGTATTGCAGGAGGCTTGGCTTTGGACGGGTTGTCCTGGCCCGCGAACTGAGCCTCGACGAGATCCGGACCATTCATCACCGTACCGGGGTCGAACTGGAGATCTTCATCCACGGAGCCATGTGCTTCAGCTATTCCGGCCTGTGCAGGTTTTCCAGTCTTCATGGGGGCAAGTCGAGTCTGCGGGGGCAGTGCGTTCAGCCCTGTCGCCGACGATACGACTGGCTGCCGTCGGGCAAACGGGCCGCCGGTGGTTTGGCCGGCAAGAGCGGCGGCTATCTGTTTTCGATGCACGATCTGTGCGGCATAGACCATCTGGCCGAAGCAAGGGCAGCAGGAGTGGTCAGTCTGAAGATCGAGGGGCGCCTGAAGCCGGTGGAGTATGTCCGTAACACGGTCCGGGCCTACCGTCTGGCCCTGGACGCTATCGATGCCCCCCTGGATCGTCGGGCCAAGGTGATGGAAGAGGCGCATCGACTCCTTGACGCCGCCATGGGGCGCAAACGGTCGACCGGTTTTTTGGTCACGGGGCGATCGGATCGTCTCATTGTTCCCAAGCTCTCCGGGAGCACGGGAACGGTGGTCGGCAAGGTGGTCCGCCTGATCGCCGGCAAAGCAGGAGGGGGCGAGCGGACGGTTACCCTGCAGGTCGCCCTCCGCGCACCGATCCGACAGGGTGATCGACTTCGCCTGTACGCGGAGCGCACCGGTGAACGCATCAGCTTCACCCTCCGATTCCTGGAGCGAAACGGCAGAAACACCGAGCAGGCCCAAGCGGGCCAGACGGTGGTCATCAAGGTGCCGGACATTGATCCGCGAAGTCTGAAGCAACCGTTTCACGGCACCGTTTTTCGGGTCGACACCGGCGAGAGGTCGAGCGCCCCACGTTCGGGAACTACCGCCCGGACCGCCCGGATGCGCCTGCCCGTTGTCGATTCCGTTCTCCTCTCGCAACGATTGAAGCTGCTGGGGTTGGCCATCGAGGCAGGTGCACCGCCGACAAACCGACGAAGAAATGCCGGCACCGGCGTTCAGGCAACCCTTGGGGAACGCGGCGGGCCGGAATGGTGGCTCAAGGTGCATTCTCCGGAGGCCCTTGTCTTCCGTTACCCCTTCAGGATAACCAGGGTGGTGGTGGATCTCACCGAGCGAAACATTGACCTCTTCCACAAGTCGCGCCGACAGCGGGGTGCCGAAGCATTGCCCCTGGTGTGGGCCTTGCCGCCGGTGCTGAGCGAAGAGCAGGTGTCCCGGTGTCGGGAGCTGATCGACCGGCTCCGCCTTCAGGGGGAGCATTGTTTTCAGGTGGGGCATATCGGTCAGACGGCCCTGTTCAGCGAATCCGATCAGTCCCCGGAACGCCAATCGCTCCAACTCTATGGCGACGCTTCCTGCAATGCATTGAACAGTGCAACCCTCCATCAATGTGCTGAGAGCGAACTGGCCGGGGTGCAGTTCTCCCTTGAAACCGACCGACCCAACCTGGCCGGAGCCCTGGCCCATTTCGCCCGCACCGAGCATGGCCGCGGTGATCGGAGAATGGGGGTCGGGCTCCTTGTGTACGGCCGGCCCCCTCTCTTTTCGGCGCGTTTGGATGCCCCCCATTTCCAGGGACAACGGACCTTTGTCAGCCCCCGCGGCGAACGGTTTTATCTCGACCGGCGGGCGGAGACCCTGCATGTCTCTTCCCACCTGCCTTTTTCTCTGCTGGCGTACGTGGAAGAACTGACCCGGCTGGGCATCGACTACTTCGTGGTCGATGTCGCCCACGGCCAGCCGAAAAAGGAGGCCGCCCAACTGGCCACCCTCTTCAGCGGTCATAGCGAGCGGATTCCCGTTCTTTCCGGTAACTATGCTGGCACACTTGCCTGAAATAGGGTACATGCAGGGCCTGGTACAGAGCTGTTCGTGCCAAGTCGCCGTCCGGCCGATCCTGATTCCAACCTTTCCGTTCCCATGAACAATCGAACCGTTGTTTCACAACTTCTGGCTGTGTTGCGGCCCTATCGCATCCACCTGGCGGTGGCCATGGTGGGCATGGTGGTGGTGGGAGGTTTCAATGCCCTGCAGGCCTATATGGTCAAACCCCTGCTGGACGAGATCTTCATTAACCGGAACGCCAAATTGCTCAACCTGCTGCCCCTCGGTTTGCTGCTCGTTTTTCTGGTCAAGGGTGTCTTTTATTTTGTCTACTCCTATCTGCTGGAGGGAGTGGGGCAGAGCGTGTTCCGCGATCTGCGCAATCGCATCTACGCACATCTGCACAGCATGCCGCTCTGTTTTTTTCATCGACACCAAAACGGAGAATTGATCTCCCGGATCATCAACTATGTCAG
>JAUWAH010000368.1 GCA_030602145.1 Desulfobulbus sp. | reverse complement strand
TTGTGCATCAACCGAACAAAACCTGTCATGCCAGGGTAAGTCGATGCGATCTCCCGTCGCGCCTCCCTTCCATGAGTTGGTCCGTCAAAACGACATTTCCAGAAAATGGGCGTGGAACCGGGTCATGTCCGCGCCACATTTACCGCAAAGGAATTTCACCTCACCGAATATTTCGGTGGTGTTGTCCTCCGGTGTGAAGGAACCGTCACTGTTTTGCTGATAATGGGTTGTCACCAGGACATTTTCGGCAACTTCGACGAAATGTTTGCCATTGCCGCACTGTTGGCAGGCGAGACGACCAGCCGGCTCACCGGCCGGAATATGGACCTTTTTCATAAAGAGCGATCCGATAGATTGAATTGATGGTTTCCTTGTCGATACATACTGGCCCCCTCGGCCACGCCGTCAGGGAAAAAACCGGATGGCAAAGGGACCGGTTTCCCCCTGCGGCTCCTCTTCCCAATGGTCAACACCGGTAACCGTCGCATAGGGGGAGCCAACCGCCAGCCAGGTCACCAGTTCGTCTACGGCCGCAGCATCGCCCTCGCAGAGAACCGCAACAGACCCGTCCAGCTGGTTCTGCACGGTGCCGGATAGCCCGAGCCGAACCGCTTCCCTCCGGGTATACTCCCGAAAAGCCACCCCCTGAACCCTGCCGCGGACCGTGGCCCGCACCCGTTTTCGACTCATTGCCCGTTCTCCTGGTTGACGAGAACCATGAAGGAAGCCTCCGAATGGATCGCCAGCCCCATTTCCTCGGCCTTCCTCAGTTTACTGCCGGCCTTGTCGCCGACCACCACGTCGGTTACCCGCTGGCTGATACTGGTGGCCACCTGGCCGCCATGCCGCTTGACCAACTGTTTGGCCTCCTCCCTGGAAAGGGCTTGCAGCCCCCCGGTGAACAGAAAAACCCGACCAGTAAGTGATGCCTGCTGCTCAATGTCCTGCCCGGCAACGACCACCACGCCCAGGTCGAGGAGTTCTTTGATCATCTCCTGGTTTTCAGGATCCTGAAAGTAGTCCAGCAACGATTCGGCCGTCTGTTCGCCGATCCCCTCGATGTGCAGCAACTGCTCCCTGTCGGCGCTCATCAACCGATGCAGATCGTTGAAGTGTCTCGCCAGCAGGCCAGCGGTCACCTCGCCCACATGGCGGATGCCAAGGGCGCCGATCAACTGGGCCAGGGGTATCGTTTTGCGGCTTTCGACGACCGCCAGCACATTGCCGGCCGACCTTTCCCCCCATCCGTCGAGACCGGCCAGTTGGTCACCATCGAGACGAAAGAAATCCGGGATGGAGCGAACCAATCCGGCTCGGACTAGTTGTTCGACGTTTTTCTTGCCCAACCCCTCCAAATCCAGGCCGCTTTTACCGGCAAAATGAATCAGCTTCTGCAGCTGTTGGGCAGGGCAGTAGGGGTTGATGCACCGGACAACCGCTTCTCCCGGAACCTTGGCCAGCTGATGACTGCATTCCGGGCAGTGGTCAGGAAAAACGATTGGTGGCTCCAGGCCGGTCCGGGCCTCGGCAATGACCTTGACGATCTCGGGAATGACATCGCCGGCCCGCTGGACGAGCACGGTGTCGTGCAAGCGCAGATCCTTGCGTTCAATCTCGTCGCGGTTGTGCAGGGTCGCCCGCTTGACCAGCACGCCGTTGACCAGAACCGGTCGCAGATGGGCAACCGGTGTCACCGCCCCGGTTCGTCCGACCTGGAACTCAACGTCTTCGACCACGGTGGTGGCCTGGACAGCCGGAAATTTCCAGGCCACCGCCCAGCGCGGCGCTCGGGCCGTTGCCCCCAAACGTTGTTGCAATCCCAGGTCATCGACCTTGACCACCAGGCCATCGACCTCGTAATCCAGACCGGGACGGACAGTCAGCAAACGTTGGTACTGGATCTCGATTTCGTCGATGGAATGGCAGACCGTGACCATGTTGTTGACCGGAAAGCCGAAACGGCGCAATGCCGTCAGTACCGTCGCCTGACTGGAGAACAGCAACTCTTCTCCCCCAGCCAGTCCATAGACGAAAAAGTCCAGGGGCCGACGGGCGGTAATCCGGGGGTCGAGTTGACGCAGGGATCCGGCGGCGGCGTTGCGAGGGTTGGCGAAAAGAGGCTCGCCTGCCTCCTGGCGTTGACGATTGAGCTGGGCGAACCCCTTCTTGGAAAGAAACACCTCGCCGCGAACCACCAACTGTTCCGGGACAGCCTCCTGCTCGGCGGGCTGCAGCCTGAGCGGTATAGATGCCACGGTCTTCAACTGGGCGGTGATGTTCTCCCCCACCTGGCCGTCGCCCCGGGTCGATCCAACGACCAGCACGCCCTGTCTATACACCAATTCCACGGCCAAACCGTCCAATTTTGGTTCGGTGACAAAAGCAAACGGGTTTTCGATTCTAAGATGTCGACGCACCCGCTCCACGAAGGCAGTGCATTCCGCCACGCTGAAGATGTTGTCCAGACTGAGCATGGGCTCGGCATGCCCAACCGGCTCCAGGGTCGGCACCGGCGGGCCGCCGACCCGGTGACTGGGGGAATCCTCGGTCACCAGATCCGGGTGAGCCGCCTCCAGGGCCAACAGCTCCTGAAACAGGGCATCGTACTCGCCATCGGCAATCACCGGGGCATCGAGCACGTAGTAGCGATGGGCGTGCAAGCGGATCTCATCGCGCAGGTGCGCAAGCCGCTGTGCAGCCGAGTGGGCCATGCGCCTACATGTCCTCGATGAGCACGCCGCCCTTGGCGATACTGTCCCGACTCTCCTCATCGATGAACAGCAGGATCGACTCCTTGGGTTTACCTGCGGCCTCGGAGATCACATCGGTCACTCCTTTGGCGATTTTCTGTTTCTGTTCCTTGGTGAGCTTACCCGCCACCCGGATGCTGACATACGGCATATCATTCCTCTTTTGGTTCAATTGAATAACGCGGTGCAAGGTTGCGGTGGCAAAGACGTGCGGACCGATCCGGCAAGCGGCCGGGCAGCGGAACGCCCCCTCATTTATGCAAGACAAACACCGTCAATGCAGGTAAAAGATAGCAGAAATCGGCGGCCAAGTCGATCAGCTTTCCGTACCACCAACGAGGAGAAATCCCCCATGCATGTCATCGTCACCGGCGGCGCCGGCTACATCGGCAGCCATACCTGTCTCGAACTGCTCAGCGCCGGGTACCGGGTCAGCGTCATCGACAACCTCTGCAACGCCAGCCGGGAGTCGCTGCGCAGGGTGGAACAGCTCACCGGTAAATCCATCGCCTTTCACGAGACGGACCTCCTGGACCTCGATGGGGTACGTACCGTGTTCGACCGGACTCCGGACGCGTCGGCGGTGATTCATTTTGCCGGCCTCAAAGCGGTGGGGGAATCGGTGGTCAAACCGCTGCGCTATTATCACAACAACCTCGGTTCCACCCTCAACCTGTGCCAGGTCATGGCGGAGCGGGGTGTGACCGACATCGTCTTTTCCTCTTCGGCCACTGTCTATGGCGACCCCGCGTC
>JAUWAH010000078.1 GCA_030602145.1 Desulfobulbus sp. | reverse complement strand
ACGCTGTCCCCGCTCAACCTGGTTTCAATGCTCACCCCCTCCGCAACCGATGCGCGGAGTTCGCCGACGATGTCGTCAACGAACCCGAACAGGTCGATCCGCTGCCTCTGTCGGGGTTGGTTGCCGCTGAAGGAGAGGATCTGCTCGACCAGCTGCCTGGCTTCGGCCGCTTTGGCGAGGATGTGCTCCAGGTCGACGGCGGTCTGGGAATCGGCGGACACATCGTCCAGGGCCAACTCGGCGTATCCGGTGATAGCGGCAAGCATATTGTTGAACCGATGCGCGAGTCCGCCGACCAGACCGGCCATCGCTTCGAGGTTTTTGGTTTGCGCCATGTGGAGTTCGAGCTTGCGGTTCTTCTCCTCCATCGCCTTGATGGCGCTCAAATCGTGCATGCTGCTGAGCAGGCGGTCCTGGCCGTCAATGGTCAGCAGGGTAACGGAGAGCAGGGCCGGCACAACGGCGCCGGCCTTGTTGCGGAACTCAACCTCCAGGTTGCGGACCCGGCCGTGCTGACGGAGCAGGTCGACCATCAGGGCGCGCTGCTCTTCGGGCCGATGCCAGACCCCCACGTCGATACTCCTTTTGCCGAGCAGATCATCCGGTGCATACCCGGACAGCTCGCAGAACACCCGATTGACATCGAGAATGGTCCCGTTCCAGTCGCTGATGCACATCGGCACGGTATTGTATTGGAAGGCCAGGGAGAAGCGTTGCTCGGCATCGGCACACCGCTGCTCGTCAAGCCGGAAGACGGCTTTGGCGCGTCGTCGCAGACGAAAAAGCGCCACCAACGCCACCGCCAGACCCAGATAGCCGCCGATCATGACGAGGGTCGCGCTTGAATCTCCGGAAAACAAGGGTATCATACCGTAAACGGGGATTTGGTTGTCCGGCCAGTTCATGTGCCCGGGTCTATCTTGAGCGAAGAGGAACCGAACGGTTCGTTGTTATTTACTTCCCGGCAGAGTTTGACTATGTTGCGCGCCAAACACGCCTCTGCCGCCATCGGGAGACAACGGCCCATGTGAAACCTGGTTTTATGGTTCGCACAGGAACCGTTCGTTGTCAAGACATTCAGCCGTTCGTCCGCACCAATGGCGGCAGCCTCTCCCCGCAACCTCATCGATGCGGCAGCGGGCCGTTTCCGCCGGCCGCGCCTCCGCCACTGAGCCATTCCATGCTGCCTCACCACCCGACCGCCAAAAAAAGAAAAAAGCAGCCCCTGCGCTTCACCGCCACCTGCGGCTCCGGCCTGGAACCGCTCGTCGCCGAGGAAATCGCCTCTTTCGGCGGCGACGCAATCACCACCCTTCCGGGCGCGGTCGTCTGGACCGGCAATCTGGAAACCGGTTACCGGGCCTGCCTATGGTCGCGGTTCGCTTCCCGCATCCTCCTGGAACTGGTTCGCTTCGACGCCCCCGACCCCGATGCCCTGTACACCCATGCCGGCACAGTCCTTTGGGACGATCACTTCACCTGGAAGACCACCTTCGCCGTCCATACCACCCTGGTCAACGCCGCCCTCACCCACAGCCAGTATGCCACCCTGCGCGTCAAGGACGCCATTGTCGACCAGTTTCGCAAACGGTTCGGCAACCGTCCGGACGTGGATCCCCTCCACGCCGGCATCCGCATCCAACTCCATGTCCAGGGAACCGGCGCCTCCCTGTCGCTCGATCTTTCCGGTGACAGCCTGCACCGGCGGGGCTATCGCAGCGGCACCGGCGAGGCTCCCCTCAAGGAGACCCTGGCCGCGGCCATCGTCCAACTCTCCGGTTGGCTGCACAGAACCGATGACGAACCGGTGCTGCTCGATCCGATGTGCGGCAGCGGCACCCTGCTGATCGAGGCGGCGCTGATGCTCAGCGACAGCGCCCCCGGCCTGCTGCGCAAAACCTTCGGCTTCATGGCCTGGAACAAACACGATCCCCATCTTTGGGAACGGCTGGTCCGGGAGGCCCTCGACCGGGAAAACCAGGGGATTCCAGCCCCCTGGCCGCAATTCATCGGCTACGACGCCGATCCCAAGGCGGTGGCCGCGGCCCGCAAGAATGTCATCGCCGCCGGTTTACGCGATGTGATCGTCATCAAGCAGCGGCAATTGGCGCGCCTGGAGAGTCCCGCACCGGCGGGGCTCCTGTTGACCAACCCGCCCTACGGTGAACGGTTGTCGGACAAGGAAGCGGTCAAATACCTCTATCGCTGCCTGGGGCGCACCTTCCGGGACCGGTTCGGTGGCTGGACCCTGGGGTTCTTCACCGCCAACCCGGACCTGGCTGAAATGACCGGCATGGAGTGGCAACAACGGCATCGACTGTTCAATGGGCCGCTCAAATGCCAACTGCTGGTGGGCCGGGAGAGCCGCATGACCGAGAAACCGGATCACCGCTGGGCCCTGACCCCCTTGCCCGCCGACAGCCCCGGTGCGGATTTTGCCAACCGACTGCTCAAGAATTGTGCCGCGCTCCTGCCGTGGGCCCAGAAAGAGGGAATCACCTGTTTTCGCCTCTACGATGCCGATATGCCCGAATACAACCTGGCGATTGATCTCTACGAGGAATGGATCCATGTCCAGGAGTACGCCCCGCCGGCCAGCATCGATCCGGACAAGGCCGAACAGCGTTTCGGCATCGCCTTGCAGGTGCTGCGCAGCCTGTTCGATGTGCCCCGCAGCCGGCTGTTCATCAAAACCCGGCAAAAGCAGAAAGGGGCCAAGCAGTATCAGAAGAAACCCGGCACCGGCGTACTGCATGAGGTACGGGAAGGCGGTGCCCGGTTTCTGGTCAACTTCACCGAGTACCTGGATACCGGGCTTTTTCTCGACCACCGCCTCACCAGGCAACGATTGCAGCGATTGGCCCAGGGCAAAACCTTTCTCAACCTGTTCGCCTATACCGGCAGCGCCACGGTCTATGCCGCCATGGGCGGCGCCACCGCCACCACCACCGTCGATGTCTCCCCCACCTACCTGACCAGGGCCAGGGCCAACCTGGCCATCAACGGCTTCGGCGGGCCGCTGCATCAGACCGTGGAGGCCGACTGCCTGGAGTGGCTCAAGCACAGCCAGGAGCGGTTCGGACTGATCTTCGTCGATCCGCCCACCTTTTCCAATGCCCGCCACCGCAAGCAGACCTTCGACATCCAGAAGGATCACCCCGCCCTCCTCCGCCTGGCGATGCAGCGGCTGGTCAAAGGCGGCATCCTGGTCTTTTCCACCAATTCCAGGTCGTTCAAGCTGGATGAATCCATGGAGCGCAGCTATGCGGTCCGGGAAATCAGCACCGAAACCGTCCCGTTTGACTTCCAGCGCAACCGCCGCATTCACCGGTGTTGGGAAATCGGCCACCGCCAGGAGCACGCATCCTCCTTCCAGGAGCAGTTATGACCGCCATCCCGGCCGAGGAACTGGTCGAGATCGTCGACCGCGACAACCACCCCATCGGTGCGGTCAGCCGTCGGATCATGCGCCAACAGCGACTCATCCACCGGGCGGTCTACATCCTGGTCTTCAACCGACAGGGGGAACTGTTCATCCAGAAACGGTCGCTCGGCAAGGATATCTATCCCGGTTGCTGGGATGTGGCCGCCGGCGGCGTGGTGCTGGCCGGCGAAAGTTATCCGGATGCGGCCCTGCGGGAGTTGCAGGAGGAATTGGGGATCGGCGGGGTCAAGCTCGCCCACCGGTTCGATCAATACTTCGAGGACGACGCCAACCGGGTCTGGGGCCGCATCTATACATGCACCAGTGAGGGGCCCTTTTTTCTCCAGGAGGAGGAGATCGATCACGGCCGGTTCATTGCCCTTGAGGCGATCGAGCCACTGCACCGAACGGAACCATTCACTCCGGACGGACTTTTCCTGCTGCAACGACTTGCGGGCTCGATTTGATTCTTTCTTGGTCGGGAGTTCTTTTTGCCCTATAGTTGAAGCGAGAACAATTCCTGATCATGGAGGTTTCATGGATGTGCATATTGCCCGGCAGCCGATCTTCGACATCCACAACAAACTGTTCGCCTACGAACTGCTCTTCCGCCAGACCCTCGGGTTGAAGCTGGGAGAACTCAGCGGCGACCGGGCCACCACCAGCCTGCTCTCCACCACCTTCCTCACCGAAGGCATCGAACAAATCGCCGGCAACAAACCCTGTTTCATCAATTTCACCGAAAAACTCCTGGTCAGGGAAATCGCCGCCGCCTTTCCCAAGAACAAGATCATCGTCGAAATCCTGGAAAGTGTTCCGCCCAGCGCTGAGGTGCTGGAAGCCTGCCGGGCTCTCTCCAGCCGGGGTTACATCCTGGCGCTGGACGATTTTGTGTTCACCAAGGAGTTGCTGCCGCTGATCGAACTGGTCAACATCGTCAAGATCGACTATCAGCTCTCGACCAGCGACGAAATCGAACGGACCATGCGCCGTCTGGCGCATTTCAATCTCAAGTTTCTCGCCGAAAAGGTGGAAAGCTACGAAGAGCTTGACCACGCCAGAAAACAGGGATTCAACTACTTTCAGGGTTATTTCTTCGCCCGCCCGGAATCACTGCGCATCACCGAGATCGCCGCCAACAAGGCCAATCTGCTCCGGCTGCTGGCCGAGGTCAACAAACGGCAGACCACGGTGACCAGGCTGGAGGAGATCATCGGCGCCGATGTCGCCATCACCTACAAATTGCTGCGCTACATCAACTCGGCCTTCTTCTACCTGCTCAAACAGGTGGAATCGGTCCGGCAGGCCATCATCTATCTGGGGGAACGGGAAATCAGGCGGTTCGTCACCCTGGTGATCATCTCGGAGTTGGCGGCGGACAAACCGACGGAACTGGTGCGGCTGTCGGTGATCCGGGGCCGTTTTTGCGAACTGCTGGCCGAGGCGGAGGCGTCTGGCGCGGATGCTTCCGAACTCTTTCTCCTCGGGCTTTTTTCGCTCCTCGACGCCCTCCTTGACACGCCGATGCCCCGCATCATGGACGGGTTGCCACTCTCGGACGAGGTCAAGGACGCCCTGATCCATCAACGGGGGCCACTGGTCGTTTACCTGGAGGCCGCGATTGCCTACGAAAAAGGTGAGATGCAGCAGTGTTTAGCCGCCCTGGGCAAACTGAGGGTCAATGCCGGTCAACTGTACGAGATCTATCGGCAAGCCATCAAGTTCGCCACCCTGCTTGACTGATCCCCCCTATCGAGGGCCGTACAACCCCGGCCCAGATGCCTGTCGCTTTGTTCCGATCAGCCCCTCGTTTCCCACAGGGCAAAGAGCTGCCGAATACCCTCCGAGGCCAAATCGGCCATGGCCATGAACAGTTCCGGCCGGAAGGGCGCCCCCTCGGCGGTGGATTGCACCTCGATCCAACGACCGTCGCTGCTCATGACGAAATTGGCATCGACCTCGGCGGCTGCATCCTCGCTGTAGTCCAGATCGAGAAGCGGCTGACCGGCGACCACACCGGCACTGACCGCCGCCACGGGCACAAGTGGCGGCAGGGTCGCCAACCTGCCCTGAGCCACCATGTTTTCCACGGCCATCCGCACCGCCAGCGCCCCGCCGGTGATCGAGGCGCACCGGGTGCCGCCGTCGGCATTGAGCACATCGCAGTCGATCCGCAGGGTGTGTTCGCCCAGCAGGGTCAGGTCGACCATCATTCGCAGGCTCCGGCCAATCAACCGCCCAATCTCCTGACTCCGGCCGGAAATCCCGGCAATCGATTCCCTTCTGCCTCGGCTGTGGGTGGCGCAGGGCAGCATGCCGTATTCGGCGGTGATCCATCCCTGGCTCCTGTCCTTGAGAAAGGGGGGAACCTTGTCCTCGACGGTCACGCCGCAGAGCACATGGGTGTGGCCCATCCGAACCAACACCGAGCCGTCGGCGTGGGGTTGGACACCGTATTCGACCCGAACGGGACGCAGGCCGTCGGCCGGGCGATCATCGCTTCGCATGGAACCTCCTTGTCGGTGAACCGGAGCGTTGCCCAACGCACGGTTCCCGACTTATAAAATCACCAGGGTAATGCCGGGATTGGCCCGATTGAGATCACGGTGACCGGCAAGAAAGGGAAAACGGCGCAACAGCTGCCGACCACGCCCGGAACGGCCTTCGAAGGTTTCCCCGGGAACGATCTCCCTGATGTGCCCTTGGAGGCGCAGGAATTCCAATCGCTGCACAACACCATTCTTGATGGCGCCGCCGCTGCCACTGGAACCGTAGCCATGGATGAGGGTGAGCGCCTTGAACCCCTGCATACGGCCGGCGGTGATGGCCGATTCGAGGCGATCGAGGGCCTGCTGAACCAGCGGCCGGCCCTTCTCCAGGTTGACCATCCGGTGGACCGGCCCGGGGCGGGTGATCGGGACTTCCTCGCAGACCGATTGGCAAAAAGGGCATTGCCGGCTGCCGGGATCGATTTCGTTGCCGCAGACCGGGCAGGTCATCGGATGCATTGCCTCGTCGGCTCTCACCGTGCCAGGGACCGTCAGCGTCGCCGAACTTCAATTACCTCCGGCATTTGCAGGAGGTGCTGCTGGAGGATCTGGAGGTGTTTGAGATTGACCACCTCGAGCAGGACATCGAGTTCGGCGATGTTCTCCACCGTGGTGCGGGCATTCAATTCGACGATATCGGCGTCGTCGGCACTGATGGTGGAACTGATTTCGGCCAGGAGACTTTTGCGGTTCTCTGCCCGGATTTGCAGGGCCGCCCGATGGACGGACTGCGGCGAACCGGACCAGGACACCTCCAGCCAGCGGGTCGGATCGGTGGCCAGCAGATTGTGGCAGTCGGCCTTGTGGATGGAAATCCCGGAACCGGTGGTGATGAAGCCGAGGATGGGGTCGCCGGGAACCGGCCGACAGCATTGGCTGATCTTGACCAACATACCGTCAACCCCGTCGATGTCGATGGCGTGGCGTCTGGATGCGGTGCTGCGGTTTTCTTCGGCTGCCCGTTTGGCCCGTTCGACCATTTCCGCCATGCGCCGCTTTTCCTCGGCCTCACGGAATTCTTCCGGTTGCAGGGTCCGCACCAGATGCGGGACGGTGATCGAGCCGTTACCCACCCGGACCAGCAGGTCCTCCAGGGACTGGCAACTGAGCTGCTTGAGAAGGAGGCGCAGATGGCCGCTCTTCAGCAGGCCACGGAAATTGACATCGTACTTTTTCAATTCCCGCTCGCAAATCTCCCGACCCAGCTTCAGGGACCGCTCCTTCTCCTCCCTCCGGAGATACTGGCGGATGCGGGTGCGGGCCCTGCTGGTCTTGACCAGTTGCAGCCAGGCCCGGCGGGGATGCTGGTTCTTCTGGGTGAGGATTTCAACAATGTCGCCGCTTTGCAGCTCATGCTTAAGCTGGACAATCTGGCCGTTGACTTTGGCGCCGACGCAGGTGTCACCCACGGCGGTGTGGATGGCGTAGGCAAAATCGATCGGTGTCGAGCCCCGCGGCAGTTCCCTGACCTCGCCGGTGGGAGTGAGGGCGAACACATCCGGCTCGAACAGTTCGCCGCGCACCGATTCCATGAACTCGTTCGGGTCCTCGACCTCCTGGAGGGTTTGAACCAATCGTTTCAGATCCTTGAACAGACGGGCGTCGCCTCTGGAGATCTTCTGCCCTTCCTTGTAGGCCCAGTGGGCCGCCACGCCCTCCTGGGCAACGCGGTCCATCTCCTCGGTGCGAATCTGGATCTCGATGAAATGACCATGCGGACCGGCCACCGTGGTGTGCAGCGACTGGTAGTTGTTCGATTTCGGCGCGCTGATCCAATCCTTGATCCGGCCCGGCACCGGCGTCCAGTCGGCGTGGACCGTACCCAGGGCCTGGTAGCACTCCTTGACCGTGCGGACGATGATGCGGAAGGCAACCTTGTCGTAGACCCGCTCCAGGGGGATTTTCTGGACCACCAGTTTCTTGTAGATCGAATAGATGTGCTTGGGCCGGCCGATGATCCGCACCGGTTCGATCTTGCTCGTCCTCAGCTTGGCATAGAGGATCTCGATGACCTCGTCGACATAGGCTTGGCGTTCTGCCAGGGTACTTTCAAGGTGGGTATTCAGTTCGGCATATTCGACCGGAAACAGAAAGCGAAAGGCCAGATCCTCCAACTCGCGCTTCAGCCATTCGATGCCGATACGGCTGGCCAGCGGCGCATAGAGATCCATGGTTTCCCGAGCCTTGGCGCGCCGTTCTTCCTCGTCAACCGCATCTAGACTGAGCATATCCTGCAACCGGTCGGCCAACTTGACCAGAAGAACACGGATGTCAGCACCGATGGCCAGCAGGAGCTTGCGGATGTTTTCCGCCTCGTGGGCCAGGTGGGAGTCGTAGCGGACATTAGTGATCCGGGTGGCGCCGTTGACGATATTGGCGACCGGCTCACCGAACTTCTTGTGCAGTTCGTCCAGGGTGGCAACCCGCTCCTGGATGGCGCCGTGGAGC
>JAUWAH010000371.1 GCA_030602145.1 Desulfobulbus sp. | reverse complement strand
GCGCTCCTCGAAATGACAGAAATCCACTTTTAGCAAGACCATCAATACTGGTTTCTCCTCGTGCCACCAAACAACAACGGGCTCCCCACGGGGAGCCCGTTGTTGTTGATGGCCTGCTGCCATCAATGGGTGGGTGCGGAGATCGCCTCCCGCATCGCCCGGCCCCAGGGGGCCCGCTCGACATCGAACAGGGTCAGGGCAAGGGTATACAGATGCGGGGTCAGGCAATATTCGCGGATGAAGAGTTCAGCCTCGACCCCTCCCGCGGCCAGGGCCGACTGCATATCCCTGGCCGCGTCCTCGTTGCGGCCCAGTGACCGGAAGACAAGGCTGCGGGCGACAAAGGCTCCACCCCGGAGCGGGTTGAACCACAGGGCCTGGCTGAAATCGTCCAGGGCGCTTTCCAGTTGGTTGTCATTGAACAGGGCCATGCCCCGCAGGAACAGGAGGTGATCGTTGGCCGGCTCCAACTCGAGGGCCAAGCTGAACTCGCCGATGGCGGCCGGGAAGTCGCTGTTCTTGAAATAGGCCAAGCCCAGCGGAACATGGACCTTGGCCGCATCCATGCCCGCCTCCAGGGCATTGCCGAAGCTGATGATGGAGCGGACGTACTCGCCGCGGAGAAAGGCGCGCTGACCTTGCAGAAAGGATTGATCGATTTTCATGATGCCACCTCACACACTGTGGGTTGAAACGAGAAAAAATCCTGCAACCGGAACGATCGCCTCTCTGATGCCTCCCTTGAAGTCGCCGCCTGTTTTTCCTGAAACCAACGGGTTGGGAATTGCTGGGGCTGGCGTCTCCAAGGATGTGTGCAATCAATGACAATCATTCTCATGACGACACTATAACCATCGTAGGCCCGGAAACAATTGCAAGCGGCGAGAGCCCCGGTTCCCCGGGTGGTCGGTGCACAGGCTGGTCGGGACCGGTTGTTCTCAAGGGGCGCTTCCGCCAGCCTTGATCAGGATGTCCTCGGTCTACATGTTTGAGTGGGCCAATGAATGGACTGCTCCCTGCCACGAGCAGGCACCGCATCGGAGGCGGTCCCAATCGATCGGTTCCTCGCTGCCGGTGGGATGCGTGCCAGCCCATTCCGGACCCAGTTGTGCATTGAGACGAAAACCAGCCCGGCGACCGTTTTTGGAGGCGACAAACCATTCCGAGCCGCAGCGCGGGCAGGCGCGGTATTGTGTACACTCTTCGCTGGCTGTCATGGAGTCCCACCAGGGGGGGCATCCGCATCAACGAAGGCAAGGGCCAGGTTGCCCTCGTCGCCGGCGGTCAATCGGTACCGGTTGCCGCGTCTGAGGAGGATGCCCTGCCGGGTCGCTGCTTCCTGAACCGCGGTGAACAGGTTGTGCGCCGTCTCGGCACCGGTTTCGACATTGGCGCTGAACATCAAGTCCTCCCCAGTCCTGCCGAACTGGAGCAGAAAGTGGTTATGCCGGATGAAGACCAGATCCTCATAGGCGTAGGTGACTTCCATGCCGACCTGCTCCAGCATCTCCTTGACCAATCCCAGCGGCCTGTACGGCAATCCCATGGCGTATTCCTCTCGTTTTTGCTTCATTTGTCACCGAAAGACGGGGGGAGATCGGCACCCTGTTCCGGTCCACTGTTGCAGCGATACTTTGAAAAATGCAACTCCCGTGCCGTCCACGCAGGGACAGTATTTGAGCTGGGGTTGGCCCAGTGCGGCCGTGTTGCCAACGGCAACCGTTCATGCGGCAAGCAAGGGGGTGACAAAAAAGAAGGAAAGGGGTGGTAAGAGCGTAGCGAGATAGACAGAATTGTCGGGCAGGGGATGGGGGTAACCGGTCAGGATTCGACCGGCTGATCTGCTCGGTCTCATTCGCTGTCAGTCGTTTGTCGTCGATACCCTGCGCTGTCCGAAAGAGCGTGGTCTCTTTTTCCGAGAAGAAAGGACAAAGGAGGTGGCGACGTCGGTGTTCAACGGGTATGGTGGCCCGATCGATACTGCGGCCGACACCACCAAGCAACCGACCAGAAAGCTCGATCGCATGCCCCACCGCCACCTGCACCTCACCACCGAAGGGTTCGCCCGGGTCGTCGAACGGGCCGTGTCCCGGATCCCGGCAGCCATTCGCCGTCATCTCGACAACGTGCTCGTCTCGGTCAAGGAGCGGCCCGACCCGGAGTTGCTCGAAGAACTGGGCATGGCGCCCGACGAACCCCTGTTCGGCGTCTACCTGGGGGTGCCGCTCATCGAGCGGAGCGCCATCGACCCGCCGCTCTATCCCGACATCATCTATATTTTTCAGGAACCGCTCGAATCCTTCTGCACCAGCCGGGAGGAGCTGATCGAGGAGATCGAGATCACCGTGGTCCATGAGATCGCCCACATGGTCGGGTTCAGCGACGAGGAACTGGCGGATCTGGGCTACGGCTGAAGGGCTTGCCCCGTCTGGCATGGCTCGAAACCGGAGGCCGGTTTTCCGCTTTGTCCGTCGGCGATCAGCGGGTATAGTGCAGCAAAAAGCTTCTGCCGCACGGTTCAGGTGATGTCCGACCGACCAGGCATGTGTCCGGCCCCTCCGGCCAAACCGTGCGACCCACCACGATTTTGAACGAACACCATGCCGAACCGACTGCTTTGCCTGTGCGTGATCCTGGCCGCCTTCCTGCTGTGCTCCTGCGGCGAGGACGAAAGACCGGTGCGGGTCTCCCTGGACAAACGCAGCGAGCTGACCGTCAGGCCGCAGCAGCCGGCCATCACCTACGCTTACCTCCCCCAGTATTCACACACAGAGTCCTTTCAACGCCATCAGCGGCTGGTCGAATACCTGGTCGAGACGACCGGCCTGTCCATCCGGCAGGTTTTCCCCGACACCTTTGCCCACCACATCAGCATGTTCGCGCAGGGCAAGATCGACATTTCCTTCTCCAATCCGTTTGTTTATGTGCATTTGGCCAACCGTTTCGGCGCCAAGGCCATGGCCCGGATTATCGAGGCGGACGGTCGGGCTGAGTTCCGGGGCCAGATCATCGCCCGGAAGGACAACGAGGCCATTGGAAGCGTCGAGGACTGTCGGGGCAAGTCGTGGGTGGCGGTTGACCCCTCTTCAGCCGGAGGATATCTCTTTGCCCTGGGCCATTTTGTCGAGCACGGCCTGACCCTTCGGGACTTCAGGGAGGTTGTCTTCGCCGGCGGTCGGCAGGAAAACGTGATCCTCGGCGTCTACGCCGGCCTGCACGACTTCGGATCGATCCGTGAAGGATCCTTGAAAGTTGTGGAGAACAAGGTCGACATCAATCAGATCAAGGTGGTGGCCAACTCCCGCTGGTATCCGGGGTGGGTATACGCCCACAGCCCTCGTCTGGATCAGGAGACCGCGAACCGGATCAAGGATGCCCTGCTCAAGCTTGATTATGCGAACAATTCCCAGCATCGGGCCATTCTCGACGCGGCCCGGTTCATCGGCTTCGTGGAATCCGGC
>JAUWAH010000373.1 GCA_030602145.1 Desulfobulbus sp. | reverse complement strand
TGATTGTCCCCGGCGTTCTCAAGTAACTCCAGTGCGTTTTGCCGCAACGCCTCGTAGAAATGCTGTTCCTCCTGACTCATGGTCACCTCGAGGGTCACCTCGGTGCGCGGCGGCAGTTCTTCGAGTACCTCCGATTTGATGCGGCGCAGGATGAAGGGGCGAATGAGTTTTTTCAGGCGTAGCCGGGCCTCACGGTTGTTGAATCGTTCGATGGGGATGGCAAATCGCTCGTTGAACTGCTTGTGCGAGCCGAGCAGACCGGGATTGATGAACTGAAAGAGGTTCCACAATTCGCCCAGGTGGTTCTCGATGGGGGTCCCGGTGGTGATCAGCTTGAATCCGCCGCGCAAGGCCATGGCCGCCTGGGAGCGCTTGGTGGCGGCATTTTTGATGGCCTGGGCCTCGTCGAGGACGATGGTCTGCCAGGTGATCCGGGCCAGGGCGTCAATCTCTTGTTGGAGCAGGGTATAGGTGGTGATCAGCAGATCGAATTTCCCCAGGCTGCTGATCACCTCTTCCCGGTCTTTTCCCGCCAGCTGCTTGATGTTGAGGGTCGGGGTAAAGCGGCCCACCTCGCTTAGCCAGTTGGTGGAGACGGAGGTGGGGGCCACCACCAGCGACGGCCCGTCGCTGGCCCGCTGCAGGATGATGGCCAGGGATTGCAGGGTCTTGCCGAGCCCCATGTCGTCGGCCAGGCAGCCGCCGACGCCCCAGCGGGCCAAACGGCCGAGCCAGTGGTAGCCTTCGAGCTGGTAATCCCGCAGATCGGCCTGCAGGGTGGAGGGTAGTTCCGGCGTGTAGGTCTGAATCTCCCGGATGGTTTCCAACTGGGTCCGCCAGGCCGCATCGGCCTTGGTCGTTGCCTGCTGGGCGAGCTTTTCCAGGGGCAGTGCGGCCAGCGGGTGGACCAGGATGTCACCGTCTGCCCTATCGGTAGGCTCGCTGGTGTAGGTGTTCAGCTCATCAAGTCGTTTTCTGAACTCTTCGGTCAGGGCAATGAACTGGCCGTTGCTCACCCTGACAAACCGGCTGGGCGATTCCCGCATGCGGGTCAGGAGTTCTCTGAGATCGATGACCGTGTTTTGATCGAGCTGCAGTTCTCCACTCAATCCGAACCAGTTCTGCCGGTTGGTCCTGATTTTCAGGTTGAGGTTGCGAAACGAGGCCCGATGGCTGATGGTGAATTTTTCCCCCTCGGGCCATTCGATGATCACCCGGTCACTGATGTCCTGCAGCTCCAGCAACGCCTGCAGGCAGTCGTCGGGTCCGTGCAGGTGCCATTCGCGATCGTTGCCGTGCTCCAGGTCGATGGCCAGGTCGAGAATCGGGCACAGCTCTTCGATTTCCCGGGCCCGCCGCTCTTCCTCGGCGAGGTTCCTGCGGGTCTGCAGGCGGCGGCCGCCGACCTCGGCCATGATGTTTTCCACCCCCTGACCGGGTTTCAGGTAGCTGCTGCCTTCCCGGAACGGTTTGACAAACATCTCCAGTCGGAAGCCGCTGCCGAACGGGAGAATATGCATATAGACGCTCGGGTCGGCCTCGACAAACGAGATGTCCTGGGCTTGGCGGGCGCTGGCATCGGCAGCGATGGCGGAGTGGACCGTCATGAACGAGGAGATATTGCCGATGGCGGTGAGGACCTGTTCGCTCGCCTCGACCGGGACCACCAGCCCGTCCTTGCCGGTGATCTGGGCGATGCGGCGATGGTTGTCGTTGATCCGGATGATCTTGAAGCGATTTGCCGTTTCCGGCACCACCATGATATCGCCGCTTGCGGCCGGCAGCGAGAACGTGATACGCAGCTGTTCGCCCTGTTCCTCGATGAACAGCTCGGGTTCGCCGCTGACGCATTCCACCGGGGTGGACGGCGAGTCGGCGTGGTGCAGCAGGGGGTGTCCGACCAGGGCTGCGAGCAGTTTCTCCTGATCGAAGTAGTAGCGGGCCTGTCCTTCGCCGGATTCCTCCTTCCTGATGGCCAGGCAGATCTTGCGGTCATGCAGCGACAGGTAGGGAGCTTTTGCCGGTCCGTACAGCCGTTCCAGGGAGATGGGGCGGCCCTTGCTCCACTGGCCGTCGGCAGTGCGTTTCTGCTCCCGTGGCTGCAGATCGATCGTGCCGTGGCGGTATTCCAGCAGCCAGATCAACCGGGTATCCCCATCGGCGGTGTCCGCACGTGCATGGGCAGAGATGGAGATCAGGGCCTGCAGGCTGCGCTTCCACGCCTCTTCCGGCTCAATGATGTCGACCAGCGAATGGATGGCCTCATCGGTATGTCGCTCGGCAAGGGCCGCTTGAAATTTTTCCTTCCGGGTTGACACCCGGGCCAGCAGATCGCCAAGGTTCAAGCTAAAGAGCAGGTAGTTGTTTTTTTGGGCCTGTTCGAACAGACGGTGGCAGCGGGACTCGACTTCCGGTTCGAGCACGGCGTTGAGCCAGTATTGCGTGAGAGCGGTGATCAGTACGGTGAGGCTGGGCGGAATCACGTCCGGGGCCAGGGTGAGCGGCAGGTCGCGACTGCTGCGGCTGGTCATGATTTCAAGAAATACGGCCAGTGCCTGGTACGCTTCGCTCTCGTCACTGTCTTCGAACCTGGTCAAGGCAATACTGATCTGATCGAGCGCCTCGTGCAGCTGTTGCCGCGGGCGTCGAGCCATCAGGGCAAGGATATGGAAGATGCCTTGCGGTCCGAAAAAAGCGGCATCGGGATGGTTGCTGATGGCGCGCAAATGGGTGAGATCGTCGGCAAACAGGGCCCGGGCTCGGGGGTAGTCGCCGGCAAGAAAGGCCAGGGTGGCGATTGAGCCGGTGGCCAGGAAACTGTCCGGGAAGCGGGTCAACAGGCGCTCGGCACGGGCACGGTCACCCTGCAGGAGGTAGTGATTGAACAGGAGCCGCTGGAAAGGGACTTGTTCGTCCTGGCTCAGATTGCTGAAGCTGGAGTCGCTCTCCAGATAGGCGAGGACCTCGGGAAACGACAGCAGGTTTTGCTGCAGGTAGCGGAAGACGATTGTCAGCAGGAAGAATTGCAGAGAGGGAGCCAGGGAATGGAACCAATCTGGATCGAAAGGGCAGACCACCACCTGGACCGCCGGTGGATGCGGGGTCAGGATGTCGCGGCATTGCCCATCCAGAAACTGAAGTGATTGATCGATGAGTTCGAGGTCCTGCTGGTAGATGCCGACGCGCAGTTCCCGCATGGCCCGCCAGCACCTGGTGGTCCATTTGCCGTAATAAAAGGAGAGGGGTGCTTCTTCCCGGATAATGACGGCGAACCGGGAAAAATTCCCTTCCGCCACAGCTATTCTGCTTAGCGGCTCGACCAATTCGAGGCGGCATTGGCGCTCGTCGTTGAGCCACCCGTTTGCCGTGAATTTGGCCAAACAATTGTTGATGCTCGACGAGGTCGGTCGATTGCCCCGCGGGCCTTTGATGTCGAGCTTGCGCAGGCAGCTG
>JAUWAH010000183.1 GCA_030602145.1 Desulfobulbus sp. | reverse complement strand
TGGGATGCTTGCCAGAAGTGCTGAGCGCATCAGTTCATATTGATGGATTGGTAAAAAGTTGGAAAACGGTTTTTTTGTCATTTCAAGCGGAGCGATAGATCTCCGGAATATTAGAGAGATTTCTCGTCGCTGCGCTCCTTGAGATGACAGAAATCCACTGTGTACGAGACCATCATATGTAACACAGGGTTGTTGGAATGCACCTCTTTTCCATTCTCGGTGTCGATCACTCGTTGATGTGGGGATTTATTGCTTGATGCATGAGCCTCTTGCAAAATGAACCGTTGCAGGCTTTTGCAAAAAGACGGTTGAGTCATTCCCGAGGTAGTCATCGGGAATCCAGTCCTGGAAAAATCAATGAGTTCTGGATTCCCACTTTCGCGGGAATGACGAAAAAAACTCGTCAGCAGTTCATATTGCAAAAGGCTCGCATGGTACGTTGGTCGTGTCCGAACGATGTTGGTTCCGGAGGAGGTGCCGTGCCGGAGTGCAGACCCTTCATTGTTCATTGTGACCGGCCGATTGGGTCCGGCCATGCTGGTGAGAACGTGCCCGCCAAAGGTGTGGAACGTTCTTTTTTTATTCCCCCTTCATTGCGAGGTATCCATGACAGTGCATACATCCCTCCATCAATGGTCAGGTTCCTTGAACCGATGGGTCGCCGCATGGGCGGCCATGCTTTTCATCCTGGTGCTTGCCGCCGGTCCGGTGTGGGCCAATCCGGCCGGCGATGGCGACTGGCCTCGGTTCGTGCTTTCCGCAGACAAGACGCCCATCTCCTATACCGTCCACGGCAAGGGCGAGCCGACCCTGATCCTTGTTCACGGTTGGAGTTGCGACGGCCGATACTGGCGGCACCAGATCGATGCCTTTTCCAAAAAGTACCGGGTTGTGGTCGTCGATCTTGCCGGTCATGGCCATTCTGGCCTGATGCGCGGCCGGTACACCATGCGGGCCTTCGGCGAGGATGTGCGCGCCGTGGCCGAGGCCGTGGGCAGCCGGACCGTGATCCTGGTCGGCCATTCCATGGGCGGCGCGGTGATCGCCGAAGCGGCTCGGTTGATGCCGGACCGGGTGCTCGGCCTGGTCGGGGTCGACACCTTCGATAACGTCGAATATCCCCTGACCAGGGAGGCGCTGGACGAGATGCTGGCACCCATGGTCGACGATTTCAGCGGCGGAAGCCGCGCCTTTGTAACCGAGATGTTTCTTCCCGCCACCGACCCGCGCATTCGGGAGTGGATCCTGGCGGACATTTCGGCGGCACCGCCCTACGTTGCCCTCAGCGCCATGGAAGAGCTGCTGACCCAGTACATCAGTGGTGACACGGCCCGGGTGTTCGAGACGATCGTTGCGCCGGTGGTCACCGTCAACGGCGACCTCTGGCCGATCGATTTCGAGGCCAACCGCCGTCACATGCGCTCTTTCGAGGCGATCATTGTGGAACAGGCCGACCACTTCTTCATGCTCAGCCGGCCCCATGTCTTCAATCGGGCCATGGAGCGGGCCGTGCAGACGGTGCTGAGAAAGGCGGCGGCAAACTGATCGGCCCGGCCAGCACGGGTTGGTCGGCCACAATGAACGATAAAAGGTTTGCGCTCCGCCATGGCAGTGCTGCCGGAACCACCATGTTCAGATAAGCGCAGCGGCCCGGCCTTGGCCTAGGCCGCTGCGTCCATTCCGATGGACCCCGTCCGGGGATTTTCTCCGCTCAACGGGGAACCAGTTCCACCCTCCGGTTCTTCGCCCGCCCCTCTTCGGTGGTATTGGTTGCCACCGGTGCCAGGTTGGCCACACCGTTGGCGGTCAGTCGGGTCCCGCTGATGCCGTATTCGCCGCTCAGCGCCGCCACCACCGCCTCGGCCCTTCTTTTCGACAGGTTAAGGTTAAAGTCATAACTGCCGACATTGTCGGTATGACCGACCACATGCAGGTTCATGGCCGGATCGGCCTTGAGCAGCTTGGCGATTTCTTCGAGCGCCGGTTTGGACTCCGGCTTGATGTCGGCCTTGTTGAAATCGAACAGAATACCATACAGGGCCACCTTGCCCGACGCGGCAATGGATTTGGCCATTTCGTCGGCCTTGACTGTGACCATGTTCTGGGTCATGGGTTTGACCTCGATCACGTCGACTGCGGCGTAGGCGCCGCGTTTGGATTTATAGATGGCATCGTCCTTGTCCCATTGCACCGTGATCAACGAGACGTACACATCCCCCTCAGTACGTTCTTTTTTGGCGCTGAGCACCTTGAGGTCGCGGCTGTTGGCGGCATAGAACACATAGTAGCTGCGATTGGTTTTGATGTTCATGGCGTTGAACGGGGCAAGGAAATTGTTCCACTTGATCGCCGCCTGGTCTTTGGTGGAGTCGTAGAGGATCTCGAATCCCTGACCGGTGAGTTCGTTGGAGTAATTGCGCAGCAGTTCAAGGCTGCTGGTGTCACCGGCCGCCTCGTACCAGATGCGGGTCAGCGATCCCTCAAGAGCAAGCGGTGGGCTGGCGTACTGCCGTGTACGGGTGGTCAGGTCAAATCCGGTGAAGGTTGCGGTTTGCAGGTCATATTGGACGAACTGCTTGGTGTCGTAGCCGACGATCGCTGAGGTGCCGAACCGTTTCAACAGCGGATGATCCTTGGCGCCGGGCAGGTCGGCGGCAAGGGCTGCGATTGTCGGTGTCAGCAGGGCCAGGCAGCAGAAAACCATTCCGACCGCCCAACGCATTGCCCCGTCCTTGCCTCTTCGTCTTCCGTTCATGGTCTGTTTTCTCCTTGCTTGAGTCCATCCGGGAAACCGTCATCGGTTGCTTGCCAACCTCGACCGTTCCGTCCGGTTGTCGCGATTGCCGTCTCAACGGCAACTCCTTGTTGAGGTCAATTTTAGGACTTTTATCAAAAAAATCCAAGAGGTTCCAAAAGGAAGGAGGAGAACGCGCCACACAGTGGCAATCAACGGGATCAGAGATAGTTCAGCAGGCTGAAGGCGGCAACCCTGGCCGTCACCTGCATGGTTGCCTGGAGCGACAGTTCCATTTTGGCGATTTCCGAAAGAACTTCGGTGAGATCTGCATCTTGATGACGACTGAGCGTTGACTGGGCGACAAGCAGGATATTTTCATGCAGACTGATCATGTCGTCCATACGGGCACTGGTATTTCCCAGGGCACTCAACTGACTGCGAACCTGTTCAGCCGCATTTTCCAGGGGCGTCAGCATGGCCGAAACCGCGGCACTGTCCCCCTCGGCCAGGGCGCTGTGAAGATCTTCCAGGGTGGTGAACAGATTGACGGGGGCCATGAACAACTCCGTGCCGGTGATGTTCTTGGCCACAGTGGTTTGCGGGCTGACTTCAATCATCTGGTGGTCGTCGGTGCCGTTGTACAAAACGGGTGATCCGGAGAAGGGCAGGGTCTGGTCGTTGTAACCGGCAAAGAGATACCTGGCGTCGACCTGCGCGTTGGCCAGGTCAAGCAGTTCCTGGCCGAGCCGGCTCACCTCATCGGCCAGGGTCGCCTTGTCTGATGCGGAGAGGGCATCATTAGCGCCGGCAATGGCTATCTCCTTGGCCCGCACCAGCAGGTCCTCGATGGATTGGATGTATATTTCGGAGGCGGAGAGATTGTCCTGGACATGCTTGCAGTGCTCTACATAGCGTTCGCCTTTGACGATGCTGCTCCGGCCATTGAGAATGGAGCTGACCGAGGAGGGATTATCCGAAGCTTTGCTGACCTCGATGCCGGTCGAGGTTTTAATATACAGTTGGTTGAGCCGGGTTGAGGTCGTGCTCAGGGAGCTTTGCAGCATTCGATAGGTGGTGGTGTCGCGGGTGATGATCATGGTGGCCTCACAATTGGTTCAGTGTATCGAGCATTTCCTTGATGACGGCGATGTATTTCGAAGCGGCCTGATACCCTGCCTGATAGCGGATCAGAGCGATCATCTCCTCGTCGGTGGAGACGCCGGTCAGGCTGTCTTGCTTGGCGTACAGTTGGTCGAGCGACTCGCTGCTGGCGCTCAGATGCTGTTCGTTGCTGCGTACCAAGAGGCCGGCCTTGGCAGCAATACGGGCATACTCCCCGCTGTAGGTGGACCCATTCAGGCTTGAGGTATCCCGCAGGGCGGCAATGCCAAGGCACAGGCTATTGTCAGCGGGGGCGGCTGTGGTCCCGGTAGGGATTTGGGCGATGGTCTGCACAGCCAGAACGATGGTGGCGGCGGCACCTTGCCAATCGTCGGCCTGGGGGTCCGTCGGTGCTGTCAGGCTGAACAGGGCAATGGCTGCATCTCCGTTCTGATCGACCCCGCCACTGGTTGCAATCAGCGTGTTGACGTCGGTGGCAATGGCGTAGGCCAACCGGTCGATATCGTCTCGAAACTGCGGGATGACAGAGTCGCGGACTTGAAGCAGTCCCTTTAATGTGCCTCCAAAGTCTTCGTAATCAAGTGAAAAGGTGGTGTTGGCGCAGGTGAGGCTTATTTGGCTCAGTCCGTCGCTTGAAGTGGTCGTCAAGGACGAGGCGAATGTGCCGGTGACCAGGGGCAGGCCACCTTGCAGTTGCAGGCAGACCATGCCATTGCCGTCGGTGTACATGGTGGCGCCGCAGGTCTCGCTCACCTGTTGAACCAAAATGTCCCGCTGATCGCGCAGGGTGTTGGCATTGCCCCCCGTCAATTCGGTCTGCATGATCGATTGGTTGAGGTCAGCGATCTTTGCGAGTTGATCGTTCAGGTCCGGCACGGTCGACTCGATGCTGATGTTGATGCTGTGCACCACCTCAGACAACTGTTGGACGATCTGGTGGAAGCGTTCGACCAGGTCGGCAGCCTCCTGAAGGACCTGTTGGCGTTCGGCGGTGCCGGATGGATAGGTGCTTAATTGCTCCCAGGCATCGAAAAAGGAGTCGATGTCGCTGGACAGGCATGAATCGCCGATGCCGACAATCCGCTCGATATCGGCCAGGGGCGTGCTGGCCGCCGAATATTCGCCGTAGGCTCCGCACAGGGCGGCCAATTGGCGGACGATGAACGGATCACTGGCCCTGGCTATCGACTCAACCGCACTGCCGGTCCCATAGGTCAGCCCTCCTTGGGTGAGCGGGGCGGTGCTGACCACCTGGGCGATCTGGCGCGAATACCCTGTGGTGGAGCTGTTGGCGATATTGTTGCCGGTCACCTGAACCGCGGTCTGGTTGGTGAAGATGCCACTGGCGCCAGTGTAGAGGGCGGAGAGTAAACTGGCCACGGCTATATGCTCCGGTTCAAGAGGCGGGGGCCGGCCCCGATGACCAGTGACCCCAACCGGGCTCCATAGGTAAGCGCCGAACGTTGAAATATTTTGTCTTGTAGTCTGCTGACTATTTTGAGTCCTGATTCGAGCAACATTCGGTTCCGCTCGTTGTTGATGGTGACGGCTGCGATTATCTCGGTTTCCCGGCCATCGACCACCGGCTCGGCCTGGTGGAGCCGTTTGAGCAGCTCGGTTTTCTCCTCTTGGATCCTTGCCAACTGCTCCATGCGAAGATGGGTGATGGCATGCCGTTCACGGATCAGCAGATCGTTGAGCGACCGAAGAAGGGCATGGGTGGAGTCGTCGTATGTGGTCATCTTGTTCTCACTCCTGAGCTATCGTTTGAGGTTGAGCAGTTCCTGCAACATGTCGTTGGTGGTGGTGATCACCCGGGAATTGGCGG